>JANXXG010000076.1 GCA_025350745.1 Chloroflexota bacterium
GCCAAGGGCGTATGGCAGACCGATGACCGACACGGCCCAATCCCATTGGCCGGTGACGATGAAGTAGGTGCCCCCGATCATGAGCGGACCCCACACGAGGATCACCGCGAGCTCTCCGAGGCCGATGTACTTCAGCGGCCAGGTGTAGAAGAGCACGAAGATCGCTCCGGCAAGGAGGAGTGCGACGGCGATCGGGCCACGGACCGAGACGAGGTACGCGCCGATCGCGATCGCGATGATCCCGCTGAACGCGGCGTAGCCAAGGAGCCCACGCACCGATAGCAGACCGTGCTCGAGCGCGTGCAAACCGTAGATCGCGCGGAAGTAGTTGTTCTTGTCGACGCCTTTCAGATGGTCCGTCAGGTCGTTGAGCAGATTGTTCGTCGCATGGGCGAGGAGCAGCGCCACGGCGGCCAGGAGCCACAGCACCGGGTCGAACCGGCCGGCGCGGATGGCGAGCAGGCCGGCGATCGCGACCGAAATGAACGTGATCACGAGGACCGAGGCGCGGGCGATGATGAGCCACCGCGAGACGAGGTCGAGCCGCATCCACGCGGATGGCTCGATCCGCTGGACGGTGACGAGGGCACGGCCCCACATGCGGATGTTCACCACGACATCAAGTCTACGGGGCTAACATGGACGCGCAGGACATGATCGGAGTGGGTATCACGTGGGACGGAAAAAGCGGGTCGGATTCGCTGATCTACAGGCCACACACGCTGAATTGACGGGTGGGGCGATCAAGTGCCCCGAGTGCAACCGGGTCGTGTCCGAGGCAGACGGCCTCAAGTACGTCCCGGCATTGGGGCAGCGCGAGTCATCGCTCGCGACGCTCAACTGTCCGCGCTGCCGCACGATGCTGAGCATTCGCTTTCTCGCGGCCAACGAGGCGCCGGTCGCATCAGATCTTCAGAGCGGACGCAAGGCCTGAGCTGATCCGGCACGACGGCGCGGGTGTGATCCCCGGATATCCCGCCCATCGTGAAGCCGATGTCGTTCTGCGCGACGGCAGCGTCGTTCGGATCCGGCCGGTGCGGCCCGGGAACGAACCCGCGATCCTCGCACTGCTCGGGGCGCTCGAGAGCGAGTCGCGTCTGAACCGCTTCTTTTCGCTCGGGACCGATATGCCGGGCGAGGCCCGTCGCGCGGTGGATGTCGACTACGAACGGACCTACGCGCTCGTCGCGATCGCAGGAGTCGACCGGCGCATCGTGGCGCACGCCGCGTACTTCGCAGAGCCACTGGGATCGGCAGAGATCGCCTGGGTCGTTGCCGACGACCGCCAGAACAATGGCCTCGGGACGCTCCTTCTTGCGCACCTGGCCGAGCACGCCGAGTCGCTCGGCATCGGTCCGTTCGTCGCGTATGTCCCGCCCGAGAATCGCCGGATGATCGATATGCTTCGCGAGAGCGGATTCCCGCTGCGGACCTCTCGGTCGGACGGACAGGTGGTGCTCGAGTTCCCGACATCGCTCACCGCGATCGCGCGGGACCGGTTCGAGCGGCGCGAGCTCATCGCGGCGGCGGCGAGCGTCGGCACACTTCTGTCGCCAGGCTCGATCGCGGTGATCGGCGCATCTCGCTCTCGTGGCACGATCGGCGGGGAAGTGTTCCACAACCTCCTCGCCACCGGCTTCAATGGCCCTGTCTATCCGGTGAACCCCGCCGCACGCGTGGTCCAATCCATCGCGGCGTACTCGTCGATCCGCGATCTGCCTGGTCCGGTCGATCTCGCCGTCATCGTGGTCCCTGCCGCGAGCGTGCTCGACGCGGCGCGCGAGTGCGCAGCCGCAGGCGTTCACGCACTGGTCGTCATCTCGGCTGGCTTCGGTGAGACCGGGCCGAACGGAGTCCGGCTGCAGCACGAGCTTCTTTCGATCTGCCGCGACGCCGGGATACGGCTCGTCGGGCCGAACTGCATGGGGATCATGAACACCGCCGGCGCGGTCCGGATGAACGCCACCTTCGCGCCCACCTTCCCTCCCGCCGGCCGGGTCGGCTTCATGTCGCAGAGCGGGGCCCTCGGTCTCGCGATCATCGACGAGGTGGCCCGTCGCGGGATCGGGCTGTCCTCCTTCGTGTCGGTCGGGAACAAGGCCGACGTGTCGGGCAACGACCTGATCCAGTACTGGGCGACCGATCCCGCGACCGACGTGATGCTTCTCTACCTCGAGTCCTTCGGGAACCCGCGCAAATTCGCGCGGCTGTCTCGCGAGATCGGACGGAAGAAACCGATCCTCGCCGTGAAGAGCGGTCGGTCGGTCGCAGGCGCCCGGGCGACCTCGTCCCACACCGGCGCCCTCATCGCCGCATCCGACGTGACGGTCGATGCGCTGTTCCGCCAGACGGGGGTCGTTCGTACCGAGACGCTTGCCGAGCTTCTCGATGCGGCAGCCCTCTTCGCGACGCAGCCGCTTCCGGCCGGACGGCGGGTCGGGATCGTGACGAACGCCGGCGGGCCCGCGATCCTCTGCACCGATGCGTGCGACGCGCGCGGCCTCGAGGTACCGCAGTTCCCTGGAGACCTCCAAGCCGCATTGCGGCAGTTCCTCCCCGCCGAGGCTTCCGTCGGGAATCCGGTCGACATGATCGCCTCGGCAACACCGGAGCAATACGCCCGCGTGATCACGACCATGGCCGCGAGCGATGCGGTCGACGCGATCATCGCGATCTTCATCCCACCACTCGTCACCCGGCTCGCGGAAGTCGCCGCGGCGATCGCGACCGCCGCCCGTGACCTCCCCCGGCCGGTCCCGCTCATCGCGGTGCTCATGTCCGAGGACCGGGCGCAGGCGGTCCTCGCCGATGCACGCGTGCCCGTCTATCCGTATCCGGAGGATGCGGCGCGCGCGTTGGCCCACGCGGCCGCGCATGCGGAATGGCGTGTCCGGCCGGCTGGCACGGTGCCGACGTTCGCGGATGCCCGCACGCCAGCCGCGGCGGCGATCGTGGGCTCGGCCCTTGTCGCGGGAGGCGGCTGGCTTGCACCGGGCGACGTCGCCGAGCTGCTGTCCTGCTACGGCCTGACCCTGGCGCCGTACCGGATCGTCGGCACGCCCGAGGCCGCCGGCCTGGCCGGGGAGGAGCTCGGCGGCGAGGTCGCGCTGAAGGCGATCGCACCCGGCCTCGTGCACAAGACGGAGGCGAATGCCGTCCGGCTCGGCCTTGGCGGTCGCGTGGCCACTGCCGCAGCTGCGCACGACCTTGCTGCCGATGTGACGCGGGCAGGCCATCGGCTGGAGGGATACCTCGTCCAGCGGATGATCGGCCCGGGTGTCGACATGCTGGTGGGCATGGTCCACGACCGGTCGTTCGGCCCGGTCGTGGTCTGCGGCGCCGGTGGCACCGCGGTCGAGCTCATGAACGACGTGAGCGTCCGCGTCACGCCACTGACGGATCTCGACGCGAGCGACATGGTGCGGTCGCTCCGGACGTTCCCGCTCCTCGACGGTTACCGCGGCCGGCCGAAGGCCGATGTCGGCGCACTTGAAGACGCGGTCCTGCGGATCGCCGCGCTCGTGGAGGCGCACCCCGAAATCGCGGAGCTCGACTGCAATCCGGTGATCGTCCTCGCGAGCGGTGCCGTCGTGGTCGATGCCCGTATCCGCATCGAGGCCGTCGCCCCGTGGCCACCGATGGGCGCCCTCTCCTCGTAGCGCGCCCGCGTCGTCAGTCCGAGAGCATCACCGAGAACCCGTTGCGGCCGTCGTACCGGGGGCGAAATCGTTCGGCGTTGTAGTAGCGCGCGACGTCGACCGTGCGCGGTCCGAGACGCGGATCGGGCACCGGCACATGGGTATACCGGCCGCCGCGGATCGCGACCATGCGGCCCGAGGTGCCATCGGCGATGAGGTCGACCGCGATGTTCGCGAAGGTCGTCGCGACCATTTGATCGAACGCGTCCGGGTCGCCGCTCCGCAGGTCGTACGTGAGCTGACTCGCGATGGTCTCCTCGCCCGTGCGTCGCCGGATCTCGCCGGCCAGGGCTTCGCCGATGTCGACCTTGCGCCGGTGGCCGAATGCGTCTGGATCGCCGAGCTCGCCGACCTGGGCACCGACCCAGATCGCACCCTCGGCGGCGATGACGAACGCGTAGCGGCTCGGGTTCGCCTGCTTGTCGGCGACGAGGAGCGCGATGAGTCGGTCGAGCTCGAACGGGGCTTCCGGGATCAGGCATCGTGCCGAGGTGACGTACGCGATGTGGAGCGCACTGAATCCGGCGTCACGGCCGAAGATCCGGAACACGCCGATCCGCTCGTGAGAGCCGAGCGTCGTCCGCTGCCGGTCGATGAGCTCTTTCGCCCGAGTGACAGCCGTCGAGAATCCGATGCAGTACTCGGTGTCGCGAACATCGTTGTCCATGGTCTTCGGGATCGCGATGAGCGGCACACCGTGCGTGGACAGCACGTGCGCGTACCCGAGCGTGTCGTCGCCACCGATCACGACGAGGTGATCGATACCGAGCCCCGCGATGTTCTCGAGCACCACGGACGTCAGGTCATAGCTGCCTTCTGTGGTCTCGTAGCGCGCACGATCGTTGAGAAGGTGCGGCGGCAGGCCCTCACTCCGCAGGCGGGCGGGATTGGTCCGAGATGTGTGCAGCATCGTGCCGCCGGTGCGATCGATGGTCCGCGTGTTCGCGCGGTCGAGGGGCATGACGTGATCGCGGTCAAGAGCAGGGCCGAGACGGAGGTGCGTGAGACCTCTCCATCCGCGGCGGATCCCGAGCACCTCATAGCCGAGCTCCGTCGAGCGGTAGACGACGCTCTTGATGACCGAGTTCAGGCCGGGTACATCTCCGCCGCCGGTCAGGATCCCGATCCGATGCGTTTCGGTCACTCCGTTCGATCCAACGTGGCCAGCTTCGGCCGCGACGACTCGACCGAGCATACGTCCCGGTGTTCGGCGGTCAGGCTACGGGCACGTCCCGCGACAGGCCGCGCATGCGCTGATCTGCAAGACGCTCGGCCTCGCTCCACCAGCCAGCGAGCTTCTGCTCCTGCTCGCGGAGGCGCTCGCCAAGCTGGGCCTCGAAATCGTTGAGCTGACCCATCAGCCGCTCGCCGAAGCGCTGCTCCTCGGCGGTAAGCTCGGCCGCGACCCGCAGCCGCTCGGCCGCGGCCCACGCGTCGAGCTCGGTGACGGCCGCCGCACGACGCTCCCGCAGTAGCTCGACCTCGGCCGCGATGGCTGCGTCGAGGCGCTCTGCGAAGCGACGCTGCTGCTCTGCGGCGAGCTCCTCGCTCCGACGATCGAGCTCCTTGAATCGCTTGGTCAGGGCCTCTCGCTCGAGCCGCTCCATCAGGGCCAGGCGATCGTCCGCGCTGAGGACAGTGGGGAGCGCTGGGGCGACCGGCGCGGCTTCGGTGGCCGCGACGCGCGCGGCCGGGGGCGGCGGCAGGAGATCCTCGTCCTCCACGAGCATCGCGGGCGGGGCCGCGATCGGCCGCGACGGACGCAGCTGGGTCGCCGGACGCCATGTCTCTACATCGGTGAGCACACGAGAAGTGTGACCGCCGTCCGCGCCGCTTCCCTCACCCATCAGGGGGTGCGCGGGTAACAAGAAGGGGCGTTGGTCGCCGGCTCAGCGCGAGCGGATCACGCCGACCTTCGGGCACAGATCATTGAGCGGGCACTGCGAGCAGATCGGTCGCAGCGCGACGCAGACATGTCGGCCATGCCGGATCAGGTTCATGTGCGCCTCGTACATCTCCCCGGGCTCGAGCGCCGCCTGCAGCAGCTGCTGCGTCTGTACGGCGCTCGCCCGGGGCGGCACCAGGCCGAGCCGGATCGCGACTCGATGGACGTGCGTATCGACCGGGAAATAGGGCTTGTCCAGCGAGAAGAGGAGCACGCATGCCGCCGTCTTCGGACCCACGCCCGGCAGGCCGACGAGCAGGTCGAACAGCCGATCGTGGCGGATGCGGCGGAGCGCGCGGTCATCGAGCGCAATCCCGCGTTCGCGGATCGAGCGGAGCACCGCTCTGATACGCGGCGCCTTCGTCGGCGCGAGGCCGCCGCTCCGGATCACGCGCTCGATGAGCGGGATCGGCGCGTCGGCGACATCCTCCCAGGTGGGGAGCGCCAGGCGGAGATCGGCGTACGCGCGATCACGATTCGTGTCGTTCGTGTTCTGCGACAGGATGGTCAGGACGAGCTCGTCGAGCGGCGGGAGCCGGCGCGGCGCGGGTGGCACGCCATAGGCCCGCCGCAGCCGGCGGGTGATCTGACGGAGGCGTGCAGCGAGCGTTCGCACCATGAGCAGTCTGCTCGGAATGCGGCGGTCAGCACGGGGTGTTCACCTAGAGTGGATCCATGGCGGAGGCTGATCCCTTCGAGATCGAAGCCCTCTCGTTCCTCGACGCGCTGTACCGGACGGGCCTCCGGATGACCCGTTCCGAGGCTGAGGCAGAGGACCTCGTGCAGGAGACCTACATCAAGGCCTTCCGCCACCGTGACCAGTTCACCCCGGGGACCAACCTCAAGGCGTGGCTGTTCCGGATCCTGACCAACACGTTCATCAACCTGTACCGCCGGAAGGCCGCGCGGCCGGAGACCACCGAGCTCGATGACGTCGATGAGTCGATCCTGTACCGCCACATGCGCGACGTGAGCCCTGGCTCCTCGTCGCCGGACCCCGAGGCCGAGCTCATCAACAGCACCCTGTCCAGCGAGGTGAAAGAGGCGCTCGAATCCCTGCCGGAGAAGTTCCGCACGACCGTCCTTCTCGACGTGGAGGGGTTCTCCTACAAGGAGATCGCCCAGATGCTCGGTATTCCGATCGGCACCGTCATGAGCCGCCTGCACCGGGGCCGGAAGTACCTCCAGAAACAGCTCTATGACGTCGCCCGCGACCGCGGGATCGTGGCCGCGCGCGCGATGCCTCGGCCGGCGGACTAGCTCGTGCTGCCCACGTTCAAGCTAGACACTCCGATCCTGCAAAGAAGCGAGGCCACGATCCCGCGGTCGCGGGCGACGTCATAGAGCTGTTTCTGGAGGTACTTCCG
>JANXXG010000226.1 GCA_025350745.1 Chloroflexota bacterium
CCGGGCAGGCCTCCTGGCACGGCGCGAGGAATCGCGCCGTCGCCGGATCGCCCCAGCTGCGCGATGTCTGCCAGGCGTCGGGGCGCTTCACCGGTCGCCACTCGGCGAGCGCGCCCCACGGATCGCTCCGCGGCTCATTGAGTGCCTCCCGCGTGTACGCGGAGAGCGGCGCCCAGCCTGCGGTCTCGGGCGCGGCAATGATCGGGCCCTGCTGGGGTGCGAGCGCGATCCGCCCCGTATCGGCGGTGATCGTGATGACGCTGGTGGGACACTCGGTCGCGCAGAGCTGGCATCCGACGCATTCCCCGACCTGGACCGGGAATTCCATCATCCAGATCTGACCCGCGGCATCCGCTGCCGCTGAGTGCTGGAGTGCTCGGGACTCGATCGAAGAACCTGTGCGCCGCGTCATGTCCAGCGCGTGCACCGGACAGACGTCCATGCAGACCCCGCAGTTCAGGCAGCCAGACCGCTCGACGCGAAACGTGTACGCCACGGTCACGAGCATCGTTCTCGCTGCGGACCCGCACCACACGCGACCGGGTGGGCCCTGACCTACTCCGTCGAGTGGGCCGCTTGGTGCCGTTCGGCACTTGCGGGCATGCCGTTCGGCACCAGAAACGCCGCCAGACGGCCCTCTGGCGAGACTCTGGCGACGGCTAACCTCCACTCATGCTGTCCAAGATCCGCTGGTCGGTCGTCGCGCTGCCGGTGGTGCTCGTCGGCCTCCTCGAGTTCGCGAGCGACAGCATCCTCGACCAGATCCTCCCCACTCCGTTCGACGTCCTCGTCATTCCGGCGGGGGTGCTCATCGTGTCGCTCGCCTTCGGGCGGATCGCGTTCCGGCGGATCGACCGTCTCTCGGATACGTTGCGTGAGCGCAACGCGACGCTCGAGCGCCGGAATGCGTCGCTCCAGACCTTGCGTCGCCTTGGCATGAAGATCACGACCCTCGTCGGGAGCGACGAGATCCTGCATGCGGTCGCCGCCGACGCGCGGCTCCTGCTCGAGGCGGACGCGGCCGTCGCCACGCTCGTCGCGCCTGATGGCTCGGAGCAGATCGCCACCGTTGACGGTGATCCCTCGGCCCGGAGCGCGCGCCTCGTCGCGCCATTGCAGCGGGGATCAGCGACCATCGGCACCCTGGCGGTCGGATCGCGGTCCGACGGGCGCCGCTACGGGCCCGAGGATCTTGAGATGCTGTCTTCGCTCGCCTCCCAGGCGGCCGTCGCGCTCGAGAACGTTCGGCTGCAGCGGGAGCTACGCGAGCTCGCGATCAAGGGAGAGCGCGAGCGGATCGCCCACGAAATGCACGACGGCCTCGCGCAGGTCCTCGGATACGTGAACACGAAGGCACAGGCGATCGAGGAGCTGCTCGCCGCGGGGAAGACCCCTCGGGCCCGGCAGCAGCTCGCCGAGCTCTCCGCCGCCGCGCGCTCCGTCTACGTCGACGTGCGCGAAGCCATCCTCGGCCTCTCCAGCCCGATCGCGCCGGAGCGCGGCCTTGTCGGCGCGCTCGAGGAATACGCGGTCAGGTTCTCGGAAGCGTCGAAGCTGGTCACCCAGGTCGAGGCGAGCCCCCTTGCGCGCGTCGTTCAGCTCCCGCCGGAGATCCAGGCGCAGGTATTCCGCATCGTCCAGGAGGGCCTCACGAACATCCGGAAGCATGCTTCGGCCGGGCGTGCGCGGGTGGAGGTCGACGCCCACGATCGCGAGCTCGTGCTGCTCGTCGCGGACGACGGCATGGGGTTCGATCCTCATGCGTCCGGTCCGGAAGACTGGCCCCGGTACGGTGTTCGGACGATCCGCGAACGTGCGGCCTCCGTCGGCGGCTCCGTGTCGTGGTCCAGCGAGCCCGGCACGGGCACGGTCCTGCGCCTCCGCGTGCCGATAGATCGCGCGGCCGCCGGCGTGGCTGGCTGACATGCGGATCGTCCTCGTCGACGACCACCCCCTCTTCCGCGACGGCATCGCCGCCCTCCTCGAAGCTTGGAACCACACCGTCGTCGGCCAAGCGGCCAACGGGACAGAGGCGATCGCCCTCGTCGATCGGGTGCTTCCGGAGCTCGTTCTCATGGACGTGCGCATGCCCGGCCCTTCCGGCGTCGAGACGACCAAGCTCATCAAGGCTCGCCACCCGGACATCGCGATCGTGATGCTCACGGTGAGCGAGGACGAAGACGATCTGTTCAACGCGATCA
>JANXXG010000275.1 GCA_025350745.1 Chloroflexota bacterium
CCGGCGGTCTCGCCCGAGCGCTGCTCGGAGTAGCGGTCGGCGCGCTCGACCCACGTCGCGCTGATCGCCTCGCGGATGTCGTCGTCCGTCGCGCCGGCCCGAAGCAACCCGCGAAGGTCGCGGCCGGTCGTCGCGAAGAGGCAGGTGTAGAGGCCTCCGTCAGCGGAGAGGCGCGCTCGCGTGCAGTCGGCGCAGAACGGCTGGGTCACCGACGCGATCACCCCGATCTCGCCGGACCCGTCGGCGTAGCGCCAGCGCTCCGCGACCTCGCCCTTGTAGTTCGCCTCCGACACGACGAGCGGAAGCTCGGCGTCGATCGTCCGAACGATCTCGCGAGCCGACACGACGTCCTCGAGCCGCCAGCCGTTCGTGTGGCCGACGTCCATGTACTCGATGAACCGCAGGATGAGGCCCTTCTCACGGAAGTGACGAGCCATCGGCAGGATGCTCTGATCGTTCAGCCCGCGCCGGACGACCATGTTGATCTTGACCGGCTCCAGACCGGCGGCGAGCGCCGCGTCGATCCCCTCGAGCACGCGGGCCACCGGGAAGTCGACGTCGTTCATGCACTTGAAGACAGCATCGTCGAGCGAGTCCAGGCTCACCGTCACGCGTTTCAGTCCGGCCGCCGCAAGCGCCGGCGCCTGCTCCTTCAAGAGCGCGCCATTGGTGGTGAGCGTGAGGTCGACATCTGGGATTGCCGCGAGGATCTTCACGAGGCCATCGAGGCCACGGCGCATGAGCGGCTCACCACCGGTGAGCCGGATCTTGTGGGTGCCGAGGCTCGCGAAGACCGCGGCGAGCCGGCCGAGCTCCTCGAACGAGAGCAGCTGATCCTTCTGCAGGAACTGGTACCCCTTGCCGTAGATCTCCTTCGGCATGCAGTACACGCAGCGGAAGTTGCATCGGTCGGTGACCGAAATCCGAAGGTCGCGGAGTGGGCGGTTCAAGGTGTCGGTGAGGGTCATCTCTACTCGAAAGTATGCGACAGATCGAAGGTCAGGCTACGGAATGACGTGGCCGACGAAGGTGCCCCAGTTCGCGTTGACCGTACGTGCCCCACCGGGGATGTATTCCACGGCGGTCCAGATCGTTCCGGATTCGTCGGCGACGGCGGCCGAGTAATCGCCCCAGCGGGCCGTGCGCGATCCGCCGAATGCCGTGTAGCCGGTGAAGCCGTCCTCCGGACCGGCTCCGGCACCGAGGACATGCACGTCGCCGGCACCCGAGGCGCCGAGAACGGTGTACGCGGCGCTCGGGTAGTAGTCCGGACCCACGAGCGTGAAGGTCATCACTGCGCCACCGGCCGCATTCACGCCGACGGACGGGAACATGACGCTCTGTTGATTCACCGCGACGTAGCCCTGCTGGGCGATGATCCCATTGACCTGGCCGGAAGAGACCGACGGGGTCACTACGAAGTACGCGATGCCGATGCGGGTCGGGCCGTTCGGCGTCTTGACGACGGTGTTCACCGCGCCCCAGAGCCGGCCAGCGGCCCAGACGACCTGGTTCATCCGATCGTCATTTCCCGCGAGGAACTCGAGCTTGCCCTTGACGGTGTCCCCGAGGGGCGTCGCGCCGGGCTTCTGCTGCGCGTCCGGCGGCTGTCCATAGACCTGGCTGCCGATCACGCGATTCGTGAGCGAGAGCGCTGGGGTGCCGTTGAGGGATGATGTGTTCGTCAGCGCCCACACCGCGATGCGGTCGTCGAGCGTGCCGTTGAAGTCGAGGGCGCTCAAGAAGTATTCGGTGCCCCCGTTCGAAGTCGCATAGGAGCCACCCGGCGGCGTCGTCGCCGGCTGCACGGTGTACGCATTGCCCTCCGCGAGCGTGGGCTCGTGGAAGTGCACTACCGCGGGCAGCGTTCCGGTGGCGAGCGCCGCCTTGGACATCGCGTAGATCTCCGCGCCGTTGAAGCCATCGGCGAAGAGCGGAAACTCATTGGTGCTGATGTAGAAGCCGTTCGCGTCCGCGCCGATGAGCGGCTGGTCTCCCAGGCACGGGCACCCGGGGTGTGACGGCGTGCCGTTCGTGCCGTCGTCGGTCGTGTCGAGCTTGTAGATGTACCAGCCGCCGGCCACCGGGCTCGCGGTCATGCTGACCGCGAGGTAGATCTCCGTCTTTCCGGTGAACGCGCCGCCCGACGGGTTCCGATCGATCCCGAGGATCGTCAGGAACCACCGCTGGAGACCCGCGTCGTAATAGCACTTCGGGTCGGACGTGAAGGTGCCGTAGACCGGCGGCGTCGACCGAATGATCGCCGGCGACAGTCCGAAGAAGGTGTTGAGTGACTGGGTCGGCGACAGCGGCACGCCCGCGGTCGAGAACGCCCTGACCGCGAGATTCACCGCCTCGAGCACGATGCCGTTCCCGACGCAGAGCGCCTGGTCCGGTGGCTCGAGGCTGAAGGCGTTCCCGCCGTCGGCGCGACGCTGATCCCGGTGCGAGATCCCGTTGAAGCCCCCGGCGCCGGGGCTCGCCGACGTCACGGTCTGGCCGGACGGCGTTGGAACATGGTCAGCCGGTACGCGAGCCGCGGACGTACCGGTGTGTGGGATGAGCTGGTTGACCTCGGTGCCCGGAGCGAATTCGTCGACAGTGCCGTCGCCGACCGATCCCGGCTCGGCGGCCGTGAACCCTCCGATCCCGATGAGCGCGAGCGACTGGAGCGTGCCCGAGCCGCCCGATGCGGCCGCCCGAGGCGAAGCGACGGTCGACACGAGCAGGATCGCAACGACGACGACGGTGATGAGCGAGCGGTGCAAGAGTTCCCTCCCAAATTCCCTTACGTAAGGCGAACGGAGTACGCCAAATGGATAACGGACCCAGAGGGGATGTTAGGGGTAGGTCGCTCGCCCGCAAGCATGCTGTGGCCGGATCAGGCAGTCAGGCGTTGACGCACGTGTCCCGCGACCACGTTCGGGTCAGGGAAACCGCCGTCGCGCATCATCGAATGGACGAGCTCATCCCCCACCCGCACGTCGAAGGTCCCGTCCACGAAGGGGACGAGCTCGATCGCGGCCAACCGCTCGCGGAACTCGATCATCAAGGAGCGCGCGAGGGCCACCGCTTCATCTTCGTAGCCACACTCCGCGCAGTACGTGATCCGGACGCGGACCGCGCTCACGCTGCAGCGCGCTCGACGATCCCGCGCAGCGCCCGGACCACTTCGCGGTTCGCCCACGCGACGTCGTCCTCACGTCGTTTGGTGATCTCGGCCGTCAGCTTGGCCCGCACATCATCTGCAAGCGCGTCGACGGAGCCGCCGACCTCGCCGAACTCGGGGTGTTCAGCGTGGATCTGCGTGCGCTGCTCGGCGCGACGCTCGGTCACGCTCGCGGGCCGCTCGGTGAACACGCCCAGCTCCTTGAACGTGTCGTCGAAGAACACGAACACGGGGATCGACTCGTACTTCCCCTGATTGAGATAGCGCTGCATGAGGTCCTTGTTCTGGTCGCGGAGGAACACCCGCAGATCCAATGTTCCGCTCTCGCGGGCGAGGACCCCGAGGACCGGCAGGTTGGCGATGACGTCGCCGCACCAGTCCTCGGCCAGCGCCAGGACGTGGATCGGCCCGTCCAGACCACGGAAGGCAGCGAGGTCCGCGGGGTCGATCGTGACACGCTTCTCATTCGCGTCCACCCGGTCCCGGTTCCGGGTCATCTGGTCCTTGTATTCCTCGTAGCTGAGGCCCGTCGAGAACCGCTGACTGTCCATCGCCATATTGTTGCCCTCCACGCCCATTGAACACGGACAGCCTCCGTCTTGTTTCCCCGTCGGTCCTCAGAGCCGCGCGAGCGCGGTATCGAGGTCGGCGATCCGCGCGATCTCGACGTCGGGCGGAGGATCCCCGGAGTCCACCGAGCGCTGACCGTACGAGCCCTGCAGGACGTGCACGGTCACCGCATCCGGCAGGAGACGCTCGATCCGGCCGAGGATCGGCCGCTTGTCGTCCACAAAGACCGGACGCCCCGGAAGCTTGGCGGTGACTTCGTCCAGATGCTGCTCTTTGTGCACGAACACGAAGACGTTCCCGTGGACCGCCGCGGCGAGGCCGGCGCGCTCGATCTTCATCGGCTGGAACACGCTGTCGCCGTCGCTCAGGATCGCGGGTGTGTAGGACTGCCAGAGGCGTTCGATCATCTCGAGCGCGCCCGGGTAGATGTACCGGGCGAACGGCAGCGTGTCGACGATGTCTGCGATCCGTGCCGCCGAGGTGGCGGACTCGCGACGGAGCCGCTCGAGGGTCGCGGGGAAGTCGACGTACTGCTCATCGCGCCGGACGATCTCGTAGAGCTCCCAGAAGCGCTGCGCCTCGTTCGGCCCGACCGCCGACGCGATCCGCGTTTCGAGCTCGGACTTCGCCGCGTCATTGTCGAGGAGCGTGTTGTCTACGTCGAGGAACACCGGCGGGCCCATGCCGGAAAGTATCGGGCGCGACAGACAGGAGGGCTCGCCTGCCTACAATTTTTCTGATGTCGACCCCATCCGGCTTCGCTCGCGCGACGTTACGCGGCAACGGCCTGACGTTCCGGCCGGCGACACTGGACGACGTGCCCTGGGCGGTGGCATTCACGACCGCGCGCGACCCGAGCGAGCCCGGCAACGAAGCCCAGATGCGCCACTGGTGGCAATCGGCCGATCCGGAGCGGGTCGATGAGCGTTGGATCATCGAAGAAGGTGGCGAGTCGATCGGCTACGGGTACTTCGGACATCCGCTCTGGGCGAGGTCCCCGATGCGGGCGGCCCGGTTGCTGGCGTGGTTCCCGCGCGACGCGCGCCGGCCGGACCGGCTCGGACGCGCATTCGACGCGCTCGAATCGCACGCTGTGTCGGACGACGCGCTCGTGTTCACGGCCAATTCACTGGAGGGCTTCGACGACGAGTACGAGACGCTGGTCGCCCGTGGTTACCGGGAAGATCGCCGCAGCAAGAGCTGGGAGCTCGACCTGATCGCGAACCGGGCGTCGCTCGAAGCGATGACCGCGACGGCGCGCGAGCGCATGAAAGCCGAGGGGATCGAGATCACGACCGTCGACAGCGTTCCCGATCCGAACAAGTGGCGAAAGCTCCACGAGATGATCGAGGCGTCGGTCCAGGACATCCCGACGACCGTTCCACACACCCCCGAGAGCTTCGAGAGCTTCATGCGCTGGATGAGCTCGCCGGGTCTGCATGCTGACCGGTTATGGGTCGCGAGGGAAGGCCAGGCGATCGTGGGCGTGTCGGTACTGGAGTACCCGCCGGGTGTCGGGAACGTCTGGACCGACTACACCGGTACCTCGCGGTCCGTGCGCGGCCGCGGGGTGGCCCGGGCGCTCAAGTGCGAGACCGTGGCGCAGGCGATCGCGCTCGACGTCACGCACGTACGGACGAACAACGACGGGGAGAACAAGCCGATCCTTCACCTCAACGAAGAGATGGGCTACCACCGCATCCCCGGGCACATCCAGCTGCTGAAGACGGTCGCGGTCGCTTAGTTCAGCGGCCCGCCAGAACGGACCTGCGCGACCTTGGACATCGCCTCGCGGAGCTCGGTCAGCCAATCGGACTCGTGCTGATCCACGAGTCGGATGCACCAGGCCACGGCTTCGCTGCGGCTGCGGGCGACCCCGGCGTCGACGAGCGAGTCGAGCACCGCGCGCTCCTTCTGGCGGAGGCGGGTCATGACCGGGATCGAAAGATGCGTGAACAGGAACGTCTTGTCAGCGACCTTCACGCCCCATGAGATCGGCCGCTCGAAGCGATGCTCGGCCTCATTGGAGATCTGCATGCGCTTCTCGCGGGTGTCCTCACGGTGCTGCTTGACCCGGCCGGCGGCCGCGGCCTTTTGGGCGTCGTCCCCGCCCTCGACCTTCGCCTCCTTGAGGCTGCCGATGACCACGATCTCCTCGCGGTCCACGCTCACTTCGGGTGTTCCCTGGTACCAGTCCGCCGGGACGCGCCCCGCGACCCAGCCCTTGATCTCGTCTGTTTCGCCCACGTTTCGGTCTCCTCTTTGTAATTCTACTTACGACATTACACTATCAAAATTGAGAGCAGACCGGCCAACCCTCCTATCGGGTGCGCGGTCTCGGCACAGGAACGGCCGCCTTTGACGGAGGGAGCGCGCCGAGCAGATCCTGCGAGATGCGCGCGACGGCCTCGATCGCGGCCTCGAACGCATCCGCGTTCTTGGGGGCCGGTTGCTGCATCCCGCTCACCTTGCGGACGAACTGCCGCGCGGCCGCGCGGATCTCGTCGTCGCCGGCCACCCCCTCGATCGTGCGGAGTCGCTTGATGCTGCGGCACATGATCTTT
>JANXXG010000280.1 GCA_025350745.1 Chloroflexota bacterium
CGTGGTCACGGCCTTCGGCTGGCTCGCGGCGGCGAGCACGAGGACCGTCGAGGTGAACAGAACGGCGATCGTGATGATCGTGAGGAGGATGTAGCGGTATCCCTCGCCGACCGGATCGAACCTTCGATGTACGGGAACGGGGCGTGTGGTGTTGCTCATCCGCAGAACCTACGCCAATGTTCGAGCCACGTGACCCTGCCAACGGTCCCCACCTGGTAGGGCCATTGGTCCCCGTGGTCCGGCAGTTAGCGCTTGCGAAGGTCGAGGTCGAGATGGACGGGCGCGCCCCGGGCCGGCGCTACGGCGCCTGGGCCGCGGAGCGTGCGGACGACATTCACGGTGAACAGCACCAGGCCGGTGTAGGCCAATATCCCGGAAAGCCCGACCACGGCATCGAATTCCGCTCCTTCAACGAGCTGCGGGAAGACCCGAAGGGCGACGGACAGGTTCGCCACGATGAGCGTGGCCGCCTGTAGTCGTGGGCTCCACAACCGGCGGGCCAGGAACGCGGGCAGCGCGCGCGCGGCGACCGAGTAGATCATCAGCGTGACGAACCCGAGCGCGAGCGCGTGCCGTCCGGCCGAGACCTGCAGGTACGAGCCGGCGACGCCAACGGTGCCCGCCGCGAGGATCCCGACGCCCACGAAGGCCCATCCGAAGGCGGACCGGACGCCGATGCGCGTCAGCCGGGCGTGGTCCTGCAGGGGCTGGCGGGCGATACCCGGGCCGAACACGTTGAGGGCGTAGGTCGTGATCGTGAGCCCTGCGAGCAGCAGCCACGGGCCTGCCGGCGTCCGGCTGGCAAGTCCCGCAACACCAAGGAGCCACAGGACGACACCGGCGACCAGCAGCCTCGGCTTCGCCGGCACCGCCGCGACGAAACCCGGCGCAAGGCGCGCCCACGCGCCGAAGATCAGCGTCCCGATGGCGCCGAGAAGCATCGTCCAGAGCGCGCGGTCGTCGGTCGCCTGATCGACGATGAGCGTCGGCGAGCCCGCCTCGAGCGCGACGAAGAGCGCGGCGACGGGGAACAGCGCCACGCCGGCTCCGATCACCAGCTCATCGGCCCGATGCGGGTTGCGACCGCCGGTGAGCGCGCGGAGCGCGGCTGCCGCGAAGGCGACCATCCCGAGCAGGAGGAGCGCACTCCCGACGAGCAGCAGCGGTCCCCGGCCCGGGAGATCCGGAACCGCCTGCGCGATCGAACGGATGCCGAGCCCCGCCACGGTCATGAGGTACGTGATCCACACCAGCCATCTCGACGGGGCCTCTGCACCGCGGAACCGCGGCAGCGCGTGAAGCGCGATGCCCATCGCGAAGAGGCCGGCGAACCCGAAGAGCTGGAGGATCCCGTGGACCTGGACCAGAACGAGCCAGCTCGCGCCGAACAGGCCGACGCCCCACACCCGTGCGAGCAGCAGCCAGAGGCCGAGCCCGAAGCCCACGGTCAGGCCGATCGCGAGTGCGGTCGCGGCGAAGAGCGCGACCGCCGGCGGACGGCCGATGTTCATGACGCTACGCGAGCTCGAGGTAGCGGAACGCCTCGGCCTTCTCGAGGCCCCAGGCCTTGCCCGTCGCGGCGGCGAACATGTTCATCCGCTCGTCGAGCTGCTTGAAATCCTTGATCTGGCTCTCGTGCGCCTGCAACGCGTGGATCTTCGTCTTCATCGTCGTCGTGATGTCGAACCAGAGGTTCGGTTCCGCGGTCCCGAACATCAGGACCCGAGACACGCGATGGTGCGTGAGCCCTTTCGTGAGCTGCTCCGGGAAGAACAGGTGGTCGCGTGCGGCGATCACTCCGTCGAGCGCCGACCAGCCGGCGACGCGGTGATCGGGATGCATCTGATATTGCCGCCACGGGTCCTGGCAGAACACAAGGTCCGGCTTGTGGATCCGGATCTGCCTGCATACCTCGCCCCGCATGGCCATGCCGACCTCGAGCTCGCCATCATCGTGGCGGAGGAACACGAACTCCGACGCCCCGGCCCTGCGCCCGGCCTCGGCCTGCTCCGTCTCGCGGATCGCGGAGATGCGCTCGGGCGTCATCTTCGGATCGTGGGTGCCCTTGTTGCCGCTCGTGAGCAGGCAGTACGTGACCTGCACGCCCAGCGCGGTCCAGAGCGCCACCGTGCCGGAGCAGCCAAAGTCGACGTCATCGGGATGCGCGAAGATCGCCATCGCGCGGCGCGGGAGCTCGAACGCGTCCGCCATCAGACCTCCACCGGCTGGATGAGTTCCGCGTACAAGGCGGCGACCGCCTCGCCGACACGATGCCACGAATAGGCCTTCGCCCGCTCGCGAGCGCCTGCCGCAAGGCGGAGCCGGAGCGAAGGGTCGATGAGCATGCGCGCGATGCCCTCCGCGAGCGCCGCGTCGTCGCCTGCCGGCACGAGGAGACCGGACACGTCGTTCTCGACGAGCGTCTGCAGGCCGCCGACGCGCGTGCCGACAACAGGCGTGCCGCAGGCCATCGCCTCGAGCGCGACCAGGCCGAAGGATTCGGTCAGCGAAGGCACGGCGCAGAGGTCCGCGGCGTTGTAGAAGAGCGCGAGGCGCTGCTGCTCCTGCGAGCCGACGAAGTCGACCGTGTCCTCGAGCCGGTGCTCGTGGACAAGCCGGCGCAGCTCGACGATCTTTTCCGTCTCGGCCTCGCCGTCCTCCGCATCGAGGGCTCCACCGACGACGAGCAGGCACAGCTCTCCGCGCTGCTCTGGGTATCGTTGGAACAGGAGCCCGAATGCCTTCAGCAGCACATCGATGCCCTTGATCTGCTCGATCCGTCCGACGAACAGCACCATCTGCTCGCACTCGTCGCGCCCGAGCTCCCGGCGGGCATCGGCCTGCCGGATCGGATGGAACACCTCGGGGTCGACGCCGCACGGGATGATCCGTACTTTCGCCGCGTCGGCTCCGTAGAGCTGCTCCAGCTCGCCGGCCTCGATCGCGCTGGCCGCGACCACCGCGGCCGAGTCGTGGATCGCGCGACGCTCGATGGCGATCCGCACGTCGCTCTCGCCGTCGACGTCCTCGTCCATCACTTCGCGCTTCACCAGGCCAAGGGTGTGGAACATCTGGATGCGCGGCACACCCCATCGCGGGGCGAGCACCCGAGCGACCTCGGCCGAGAGCCAGTAGTGCGCGTGGATGACGTCGTAGCGGAGGCCCTCCGCCTTCACGTACGCGTCGACGCCGGCGGTGAACTCCTCGAGCCGGTCGTACACGTCCATTTTCGAGATGTAGCTGACCGGCCCCGCGGAGATGTGAATGACGCGCGCGCCGGGCACGATCTCCTGGATCGTCGGGTGGTCGCTCTCACGTTGCCGCGTGTAGACGTCCACCTCGATGCCGCGGCGCGCGAGATCGCGCGCGAGCTCGCGGATGTAGAGATTCATCCCACCGGAGTCACGGCCGCCGAGCTTTGCCATCGGGCAGGCGTGGACGGACAGCATCGCGATGCGCATCAGGCGTGCACCGCGTCCAGTCGTCCGAGCCACCGGTCGACCGCGCCGAGGTCATATTTGTACGGCTCATCCCCGCGGAGCAGGTCGTACGTGGTGTAGCCCTGCGCGATCGCCTCCCGGATCTCCCAGGCGTGGCTGACGATGCCGACCGACAGCGAGGCGAGCCCCGGGTCGTACGCCGCGTTGTAGAGCGCCAGGACCCGGCCGAGCGAAAAGCCGTAGAGGACCGCCGCGTCCACGCCGTCGACGGAAAGCACGCCCAATCGCAGGCGATCGAGCGGCTCCAAGGCGTCGGCGATGTCGCG
>JANXXG010000342.1 GCA_025350745.1 Chloroflexota bacterium
CCTGGCTCGCGAACGCCTCGTTCATTTCGATGATGTCCATGTCCTTGATGTCGAGCCCGGCGCGCGCCAGTGCCCTGCGCGAGGCCGGGATCGGCCCAAGCCCCATCTCGTCGGGCCGCACGCCCGCGAGACCGGTGCTCACGACCCGCGCGATCGGAACGAGGCCGAGCGATCGGGCGCGCTCGCCCGATGCGACGACCATCGCGGACGCACCGTCGTTGATCCCGGAGCTGTTCCCCGCCGTGACGCTCCCCTGCTCCGAGAAGGCCGGCTTCAGCTTCGCCAGGGCCTCGAGGGTGCTGCCGGCGCGCGGATGCTCGTCGACGGTGACGATCCTCGGATCGCCCTTCGGCTGCGGGACCGGCGTCGGCACGATCTCGTCGGCGAGGCGGCCGGCGGTCATCGCGCGCTCGGCCTTCTGCTGACTGAGGAGCGCGAGGTGGTCCTGATCGGCGCGCGTTACGCCACGTCGCTGGGCCACGTTCTCCGCGGTCTGGCCGAGCGTGACCGTATGCCCATCGGCGATCAGCTGCGGATGCACGAAGCGCCAGCCGAGCGTGCTGTCCGCGGACTCGGGCACGCCTCGTGGATACGCCGTGTCTGGTTTGAGCGTCACGATCGGAGAACGGGTCATGCTCTCGACGCCGCCGGCGATGAAGAGGTCGCCCTGGCCGCTCCAGATCGCCTGCGCCGCATCGTTCAGCGACTGCAGGCTCGAGCCGCACAGTCGGTTGATGGTCTGCGCCGGCACCTCCACGGGAAAGCCGGCAAGCAGGACCGCCATGCGCGCGACGTTGCGGTTGTCCTCGCCCGCCTGGTTGGCGTTCCCAAGGATGACGTCGTCGAGCCCGGCGGGGTCGACCCCGCTCCGGTCAATGACCGCCCGCAGCACGTGGGCGGCCATCGCATCGGGTCGGAGCCCCGCAAGGGCCCCGGCGTACCGGCCGAACGGCGTGCGGACGTACGCGCAGATGAATGCGTCGCGGTCGTGGCGCAGCGGATCGCCCATCACGTGAGAGTCTAGGCAGCGCGCATCACTAGACTCGCGGCGTGACCGAGGAGCGCAAGCTGGTGACGGTCCTGTTCGCTGACATCGTCGGCTCCACCGCCCTGGGCTCCAGCCACGACCCCGAGGTCGTCCGACGCACGCTCTCGCGCGCGTTCAGCGAGGTGCGCCAGGTGCTCGAGACGCACGGCGGCACGGTCGAGAAGTTCATCGGCGACGCGGTCATGGCCGTTTTTGGTATCCCGCAGACGCACGATGACGACGCGGACCGAGCGGTCCGCGCGGCGTTCGTGCTGCGCGAGCGGATCGCCGCGCTGAACGTCGGTGGGCGGTTCGCGCTGGAGCTGCGGATCGGCGTGAACAGCGGGCAGGTCGTGACCGGCGACGCCGGTGAGACGCTCGTGACCGGCGACGCGGTGAACGCCGGCGCGCGGCTGCAGGCCGCCGCCGCACCGAACGAGATCCTCGTTGGCGCGCTCGCTCACGAGCTCACCGAGCGCGCCGTGCGCTATGGCCCCTCGCGGGAGATCGAAGCGAAGGGGATCGGGCGCATCCCGGCGTGGCCGGTCGTGGAGCTCGGCTCCGCGCTTCCGGCGCAACATCGCGGGATCGCCGGCCTGCGTGCTCCGCTCGTCGGTCGGGACGACGAGCTGCGGCTGCTGGTCGATTCCCACCGCAAGCTCGCGAGCGAGCAGAGCGCGGCGCTCGTGACGATCTTCGGGAGCGCCGGCGTCGGCAAGTCGCGGCTCGTGGCAGAGTTCGTCGAGACGATTGGGCCCGATCGGGTCCGGCAGGGACGCTGCCTCCCGTACGGCGAAGGCATCACGTTCTGGCCGGTCGTCGAGATCCTCCGCGCCGATGCGAGCATCACCGCCTTGGACTCACACGAGGACGCGACCCGGAAGCTTCGGGCCGCGGTGCTCGCGACCTTCGCCGGGCCGTCTGACGATGCCGAAGCCGTCGCGCGGCGGCTCAGCGTGCTCGCCGGCACAGCCAGCCGAGAGGACGCTCTCCCGGATGTTCCCGCCGAGAGCATGCAGCAGGAGCTTCGCTGGGGCCTCCGCCGCTACCTCGAGCGTCGTGCGGCGACGGAGCCGCTGACACTTGTGTTCGACGACATCCACTGGGCCGAGAGCGCCCTGCTGGATCTCATCGAGCACCTCGCCGAATGGTCGCGGGCCCCGCTCTTTCTCGTCTGCATGGCCCGGCCGGACCTCCGCGAGCTGCGCGGCGGTTGGGGCGGCGGCCTCATGAACTCGTCGACGATCCGGCTCGAGCCACTGACCGCGGACGAATCCGCGCGGCTCATCCAGGAGCTCTTGGCCATCGATGCCCTGCCCGAGGAGCTCAGACAGCAGGTGATCACCCGCTCGGAGGGCAACCCGCTGTACGTCGAGGAATTCCTTCGCATGCTGATCGAGGCTGGGCATGTCGCCAACCGGAACGGTCGGTTCGTCGCGACGGAGTCGATCGGTTCGCTCGTGGTGCCGGCGACGCTCCAAGGACTCATCGCTGCCCGCCTCGACGCCACCCCGGCCGCGGTCAAGGGGATCCTGCAGCGCGCGGCAGTGGTCGGGAAAGTGTTCTGGCCGGAGGCGGTCCTCGCGCAAGGGGCGCTGGACGGGCGGATCGAGGACCGGCTCCTCGAGGCTGCACGGCGGGATCTGGTGAGCGAGCTCGACGAGCGCGGCCTGGGTGGCGGACGGGCCTGGACGTTCAAACACATCCTGATCCGCGACGTCGCCTATCACGCGATCCCGAAAGCGGAGCGCTCGCGCGCCCACGATGCGTTCGGCCGCTGGCTGGAGTCGACCGCTGCCGAGCGACTCAGCGAGTACGCCGACATCGTCGCGTATCACGCCGAGCAGGCGTTCCTGCTTGCGCACGAGCTCGGCGACACCGGCCTCGCGGAGCTGGGGGGCCGCGCGTACCGACAGCTGTTCGCCGGCGGGCTCAACGCCGAGCGGCGAGGTGACCAGCGGGCCGCGCTGACGTTCTTCCGCCGCGCCCTCGCGATCGCGGACGCGGTCGACCTGCCGGCAGCGGTGCGTCTCGAGACGCGAGCCCGTGTCGCCAATGTCCGCATGGACCTGGAGGCGTCGCAAGAGGTCCTGGACGAGATCGGGGCGCTGGTCGCGCAGCTGCGAGCGATCCCGCCGACGACGGTGCTCGTCGACCTCCTCCGAGTGCTGTCCTTCGACCTGAGTGACAAGGATCTGGCTGGCGCCACCGCGCTCGACCGGGAGGCCATCGCGGCGGCCCGAGCGACCGAAGATCCCGAGACCATTGCATCCGCCATCATTGGGTCGTCGTGGGCGCCGTGGGTGAACGGCGACCTCGACGCGCAGCGGCGAGCGCTCGCCGAGGCGGAGGTGCAGATCGAGCGCACCGGCGCTCAGCGGCATCTGACCGAGCTGCTCGGGTGGCTCGGCGCGAACGCCGTGATGAGCGGCCGCTTCGTCGAAATGGGGAGATATTCGCGGCTGGCGCAGGAGCGGGCAGCCGCGAGCGGATCGGCGATCCAGCGCGCCATCACCCTGCGCGGTGCGATGTGGACGGCGATCTTCGCGGGCGACCTCGACCAGGCAGTGGTCCACGCGCAGGCGGGGGTGGAGGCCGCGATCGACGCGGGCGCCCGACCCGTCATCGGGGTCAACTACTGGTTCCTGGGCGATGCCTTCGAATCGGCCGGCCGCCCCGAGGAGGCTCGGGTGGCGTACGAGCGGTCGGTCGAGCACCTCTCGGGCGCGCCGTCGCAGGGCCTTCGCGCGGAAGCGCGGACCCGTTTGACCAAGGCGCTCATCGGCCTCGGTCGGGTCGCCGAGGCGCGCCTTCAGGCCGAGGGCGCGCGGGCCGAGGTCGCCGCCAACGATGTCTTGACCCTCGCGACCGCCGCGGCCGCGCTCGCGGCCGTCATGGCTGCCGAGCGCCGTACCGACGAGGCCGACCAGCTCTATCGAGAAGCGCTCGGAACGATCGGACCGACCGGGTACACGCTCATCCGGATCGAGATCCAGCGTGACTATGCGAGCTTCCTCCTCGACAACGGGCGCGGCGCCGAGGCCAAGCCCCTCCTCGAGGAGGTCCGCGCGTTCTACGACACGCCGGCGACGCCCTTCGAGCGGCAGCGCACCGAGGCGCTGCTCCAGCGCTGCGCGGCGGTGCCGCGGTGAGCGCGGTGGCAACGCGCGTCGTCCGTTCACCACGCGGATCCGCGCTCTCCTGCATCGCCTGGCCGCAGGAAGCGGCGTTCCGGATGCTGCAGAACAACCTCGACCCGGACGTGGCGGAGCGTCCCGCCGATCTCATCGTGTACGGGGGCACCGGCCGCGCCGCGCGCTCGTGGCCGGCGTTCGACACGATCCTCGCCACCCTGAAGCGTTTGAAGGACGACGAGACGCTCCTCGTGCAGTCGGGCAAGCCCGTCGGGGTCTTCCGCACGCACGAGTGGGCACCCCGCGTCCTGATCTCGAACGCGATGCTCGTTCCGAAATGGGCGACGTGGGAGGAGTTCCGGGCGCTCGAGGCGCTGGGCCTGACGATGTACGGGCAGATGACCGCGGGGTCCTGGATCTACATCGGCACGCAGGGGATCCTGCAGGGCACCTTTGAGACGTTCGCCGCCGTCGCCCGGACGCACTTCGACGGCACGCTCGAGGGTCGGCTCATCGTGACCGCCGGGCTCGGCGGCATGGGCGGTGCGCAACCACTCGCGATCACGATGAATGGCGGTGTCGCGCTCGTCGTCGAGGTCGACCCCACCCGCGCCGAACGGCGCCTCGCGCAGGGCTTCCTCGACGAGATCGCGACCGACCTCGACGATGCCCTCGCCCGCGCCGAGGGATACCTCGGCTCGCGCTCGGCGCGGTCGATCGGGCTCGTCGCGAACGCCGCGGCGGTGTTCCCCGAGCTGGTCCGCCGCGGGGTGCGCGTCGATGTGGTGACCGATCAGACCTCGGCGCACGACCCGCTCGACGGCTACGTGCCCGATGTCCGCCACGTGGGCCTGCTTCGGATCAATGACCCCGCGGGGTACATCGAGGCGTCACGCGTCTCGATCGCAAAGCAGTGCGAGGCGATCGTCGCGCTGAAGGACCGCGGCGCGGTCGCGTTCGACTACGGGAACAACCTCCGCGGCGAGGCGCAGACGGCCGGGTTCGCGCGCGCGTTCGACTATCCGGGGTTCGTGCCGGCGTACATCCGCCCGCTCTTCGAGACCGGCCGCGGTCCGTTCCGGTGGGTCGCCCTCTCGGGCGACGCGGCAGACATCCGCGCGACGGACCAGGCGGTGCTCGACCTCTTCCCGGAGGATCGATCGCTCGCCCAATGGATCAAGCTCGCCGGGGACCGCGTGCCGTTCCAGGGCCTGCCGGCGCGAGTCTGCTGGCTCGGGTACGGCGAGCGGGCCGAGTTCGGCGCGCGGATCGACGACATGGTCCGGACCGGGAAGCTGCGTGCGCCCGTCGTCATCGGCCGAGACCATTTGGATTCGGGCTCGGTCGCGTCACCGAACCGCGAGACGGAGGGCATGCGCGATGGCAGTGACGCGATCGCGGACTGGCCGATCCTCAACGCGCTCGTGAACACGGCTGCGGGCGCGACGTGGGTCTCCGTCCATCACGGCGGTGGTGTTGGTATCGGAAACTCGATCCACGCCGGCATGGTCGCCGTGGCCGACGGCACGGAGCTGGGACGCAAGAAGCTGGAGCGGGTCCTGACCACGGACCCAGGGACGGGCGTCATGCGCCACGCCGATGCGGGCTACCCGAATGCGATCGCGTTCGCGAAAGACAAGGGAGTTGACCTCCCGAGCGTCTAGTGCGTGGGTGCGACCATCGGAAGGCAGACCGTGAAGGTGCTTCCCTCGCCCAGCCGGGAGCTCACTTCGAGCGTGCCACCGTGCTCTTCGATGATCCGGCGGACCGACCACAGGCCCACTCCGCTCCCGGGCACGTTCGCCGCGTTCGAGCCGCGCCGGAAGCGCGTGAAGATGGCCGCCTGCTCATCGTCCGGGACCCCGACGCCCTCATCGGCGATCGCGAGCACGGCCTCGTGCTTCTCCGTGCTGCGCACTTCGGAGATCGATGCGCAGATGCGCCCGCCATGCGGACTGAACTTGATCGCGTTGCTCACGAGATTATCCACCGCACGTTCGATCCGGTCGCGATCCCACTGACCGACCAGCGAATCGATGCCCGGGTCCACCGCGAAGACGTGGCGATCGTTCGAGACGCGATACCCATCCAGCACGTTGGCGACGAGCCCGACCAGGTCGACGGGCTCGCGGTGCAGCGCCGTGGGATCCGTGGCGTCTCGCCGCGCCAGGTCCATGAGCTCATCGACCCGCATCGCTCCGCGGCGCAGCGCCGACTCGATGTCCGAGAGGCGCGGGCCCAGCTGCGCGATGTCAAGCCGTCCCTTTGCCGCCTGATGCCGCAGGAGCTGCGCGATCGCCGTGGCGCTGGCCAACGGGCTCTTCAAGTCATGTCCGAGGGTCGCGTAGAAGGCCTCGCGCTCGCGCGCCGCGATGGCCCGCTCTTCCTCGAGGGCGCGCTCGGCCTCACGGCGCGCGACCTCGTGCTCGCTGAGGGTGGTGAGTGCGAGGAACACCGCGCCGTCAAGCGCGTCATGCATCAGCAGCTCGGCGCCAACGACGTCCGAGGTCGGCGAGCGGTCTGAGACGTAGCGGCGCAGCGCACGGCCGATCTCCTGCCGAAGGAGACGGAACTCGGTGGCGACTTCCGGAGCCTTGAACCCCTGCTCGAAGCGGACGCGAGCGTGCTCCTGGGCGGCAGAGAGCACCTCAGGGTCTTCGAGTGGCGCGCCCGCATTGCGCTCCGGAGCGCTGAACTTCGAGAGCAATCGGCCGAGCGCGTCGAACAACGCCGGGATGTGATCGGCAACGGCGCGCTCCGATCGAGAGCGGTGGAACGGCTGATCGGAGGCAGCCTCGATCCAGCGGCCGAGGATCTCATCGCGACGTTCGGTCAGGAGCTCGACGACCCACGACAGATCCGCGTCCTGCGTGAACGACTCGACCCGGAGCGCGACGTTCGACTCTGGCGGCACCAAAGGCAGCGTCGCGAAGTCTTTGCTCATCGGTCTCCCTAACGCCAAAGCGCCGACCTCATGTTCGCATGCCGAATGGGTAACGGACAGCGCTCGAACGGTCGCTCAGTCGGAGCGAACTTAGGCGACGCGTGTGCCTGCCTGGAACACCGCCCACACCCGCCAGAGCGCGCGGGCGTCGGACAGCGGATCGCCGTGGACGAGCACGAGATCGGCGGGCATCCCCAGCTCGATCCTGCCGGCGTGCTCGTGCCCGAGCAGCTCGCCACCCGAGCGCGTCGCCGCGACCAGCGCCTCGCGCGGGGTGAGACCGGCAGCCACGAGCAGCTCGACCTCCCACGCGAGGTGACCGGCGCGCACCGAACCGCCTCCGAAATCGGAACCGGTCGCGATCCGCACGCCCGCGCGCTTCGCCGCTCCGACCGAGGCATACGCGCCCTCTTTGCGTCTCGCGATCCGCTGGCGGCTCTCCTCGGTGGCGAAGCGTTCGATGGCGGTCGTCCGGGCGAAGGACTCCCACGACGCGAAGACCGACAGCGTCGAGGTCAGCGTGACGTCGTTCTTCTTCATCGTGCGCGCGATGTCGTCGTCGAGCTCCATGCCGTGCTCGATCGAATCGACGCCCGCCTCCGCGGCGACCCGCGCGCCGTCGAGGTAGCCGGAGTGGCAAGCGACCTTTGCGCCGCGAGCATGGACCGCGTCGGTCGCGGCCCGGAGCGCCGCGACGCTGAACGGCGAGTCCTTCACCCCACCCGGCGCGTCCATGTAGATCTTCACGAAGTCCGTGCCGAGGTCGAGCTGATGTATCGCCGCGGCCGTCAGGCCCGCATCGTCGGTCGTGACCCACATGTCCGGATAGCCGGTCTTCCCGATCCACGTGCCAGCCACCCGGATGTGCGGGTTGCCCGCCGTGCCGGACAGCTCGTCTCGGACGGCAAGCGAGATCGGCCGGCCATCGGCGCTCGGTGCGCCGACGTCTCGCGCCCACAGCACCCCCGCCTGCACGAGCCGGTTGGCGTTCTCGCGCGCGACCTGGCGAAGGACGGCCGGCGGATCATCGCCCCGAGCGATCCAGTGACTGCCGCCCTGCATCGTGAGATGGCTGTGGCAATCGACCATCCCGGGCACGATGACCGCGCCGCCGGCATCCACGACGGTCGCGCCCGCCTGATCGATCTCGCCGTTCGCGCCGATCGCTTCGATGCGGCCATCGGCAATCGCGATGCTCACTCCGAGGCGCAGGGAATCGGACGAGCCGTCCGCGAGCGCCGCGTCGTGCAGGATCAGCCGGGTCACTTCACCCCCGCGCCGGGACCGGCCTGACCTTCGCCCTGATATTTGCCCCGGTAGCCCTCGCCGGCGGGGACCCCGAGGCGGAGGAACACCAGCTGCAGCACCGCGGCACCGCGTTGGAGGCGGTAGCCCTTGGGATTCATCACGCTGAGGAGCCCCTCGCCACGCCCGGAGTACCCCGCATCCCAGACGGCCGTGTGGATCGCGACGCCGGAGCGGAGCAGGCTGGAGCGCGGCCGCGCGAAGGCCATGAGGTCGGTCGGCAGGTTGACCTTTTCCGCGTAACCGATCACGTAGCTGCCGGCGTGGAGGTCCCACCAGCCGTCGACGTCCGGCTGCACATCCTCACGGGCGGCCGGCTCGCGAAGGTTGTGCGCCGCGCCCAAGAGACCGGGGGACGTGAGGCGCTGGACCCGGTCGATGCGGAGGTCGATGCCGTTCGGCTGGAGCTGCGTCTGCTGGTCGATGCCCTCCACGAGCGGTGGATCGGCCGCGAGCGCGGCGCGAAGCTCCTCACGCGACAACACGCTCACTGTTCCCGATGCTAGGCGGGTGGCCGGTCGGGTGCCACACTTCCGCTGATGCTCGCCACCAAGACGTTCCTCTTCTCCGACCTTCGGGAGTACACGCGTTTCGTCGAAACCCACGGCGATGCCGCCACCGCGACGCTCATCGGGGACTACCGCCGCATCGTTCGCGCGGAGATCTGGAAGCACGAGGGCGCCGAGATCAAGACCGAGGGCGACTCCTTCTATGTCGTCTTCTCCGGAGCGCGCGCCGCCGTTGGCGCTGCCCAGGGCATCCTCCGCGAGGCCGAGCGCTACTCGCAGGCGAACCCGGAGCGGCCGCTCCGCGTCGGCATCGGGATCAACGCCGGCGAGCCGCAGCCGCACGAGGGTCAGTACGTCGGCTCCGCGGTCATCGTCGCGGCGCGGCTGGCCCAGGCGGCGAGCGCCGGCGAGCTGCTCATCACGGACCTTGTCCGCGGACTCCTCCCGCGGGATGGCGCGCAGCTGAACGAGCGCGCGGGCCTGACGCTCAAGGGGCTCGATGATCCGCCGCGCGTCTTCAGCGTCGGCTGGCGCGGCCCGGCACCGCGGGCCGCGGCGCCGACCGAGGTGGCCATCGAGGCCGCGGCTCCGTTGTCCCGTCAGGTCCTCTCTCCGATCGTCGTTGGTCGCGATGCCGAGCTTGCCTCGCTCACGGCAGCGCTCGCCGAGGCGACCTCCGGCCAACCCCGCACGGTCCTCGTGTCCGGGGAGGCCGGGCTGGGGAAGACCGCTTTGCTCCGGCGTTTCCGCGAGGCGGCGACCGCTGGCGGCGCGCGCGTGCTCGTCGGCGAATGCAGCGAGGTCGAGGCGCGCCGGCCCTTCGGGCCGTTCATCGACGCCCTCAGTAATGCGTCCATCCCTCTGCCACCCGATCTCAGCCAGGGCGGACCGGGGGCGGAGCCGATCGGCGAGACCGAGCGGTACCGCGTGCATGAGGGCTTCGCCGCGCGCATCATCGAGGCAGCTCGGGAGGCGCCCCTCGTCCTCGCGATCGAGGATCTGCACTGGGCGGACGAGGCGACGTACGAGCTGGTCCCCTATCTCGCGCGCAAGCTGCGCAACGCGAGGGTCCTGTTGCTCGCGACATACCGTTCGGACGAGCTCCATCGCCTCCATCCCCTGAACCACGTCCTCGCGGAGCTCGCGCGCGGGAGGCTCGCCGATGACGTCCGGCTCAACAAGCTGTCGCTCGAGGAGACCGGAAGCGTGCTGCGGGCGGCGATGGGCCTGAACCGCCCGCCGACGGCCGCGTTCCGTCAGGCGATCTGGGAACGGACCGAAGGGAACCCGTTCTTCATCGAGGAGATCCTTCGGGCGCTCGTCGAGAAAGGTGACCTCGCCTACCGCGATGGCGCATGGCGGCGGACGAAGGACGTCGCCGACCTTGCGATCCCGGTCTCCGTCCGCGATGCCGTCCAACAGCGTCTCTTGGCGATGGAGCCGACCGCGCGGAAGGTCATGCAGGTCGCCGCGGTGATCGGCCCGCGGTTCGAGTTTGATCTGCTGACCGAGGTCAGCGGCCTCGGCGAGCACCAGGTCCTCGATGCCATCAAGAGCGCCATCGACCAACAGCTGGTGCGGGAGGACGTGGACGCCGCGGACGATGCCTATGCCTTCCGGCACGCGCTGTCGCGCGAGAGCGTCCTCGCGGAGCTGCTGCAGCGCGAGCGTCGCCTGCTCCATCGCGCGGTCGGGGAGGCGATCGAGAAGCGGACCGGCGGCGGCACGCGTGCCGAGGACCTCGCGTATCACTTCGACCAGGCGCGGGACGTACCGAAGGCCTACCGCTATCACCAGGCCGCCGCCGCCGACGCGGAGCGCGCGTTCGCCTTTGCGCGCGTCGTCGGCCACCTCGAGCGCGCCGCGGAGCTCGCCACTGACGACGATCCGCAGCTCGGCGAGCTCGAGCTGCGGCTGGCAGGGGCGGCGTTCAACGCGGGAGACGTCCCGCGGGCGGATCGAGCAGCCGCGGAGGCGCGTGCGTTCTACGGCGAGCGGAAGGACGCCCGAGGGCTCGGTACGGCGGCGCGCCAGCACTCGCTCTACCGGTGGATGCTCGGCGACACGGCAGGTGCGATGGACCTGGCCCGCGAGTCGGTCTCGCGTCTCGAGCCGCTCGGCAACACCGGCGAGCTCGCCGGCGCCTACGGCACGGTCGCGCGCCTCGCAACGCTGGCCGGCGATGATCGTGACGCGATCTCCTTCGGTGAGCGAGCGCTCGCGCTCGCGCGCGAGACCGGCGAACGGGAGACGGAGGTCCACGCGCTGATCACCGTCGGGACGACACGGGGAAACGTCGGAGAGGCCGCCGGCCTCGACATCATCCGCTCGGCGATCGCGCTCGCCGAGCGGTACGGTTTCGCGAACGCCGCGCAACGCGGCTACCAGAACCTGGGCGCGACGCTCCTGCGGCATGGGAATGAGGCCGACAGGCGCCGCGTCCACGAGGAGGCGGTGGCCCACGCGCGACGTCACGGCGTGCGGCCGACGATGCAGCTCAGCCGCGAGCAGGGCTTCGCGTTCCAGGACGGGGCCTGGGACAAAGCATTCCAGATCGCAGAGGACGAACAGGACGACACGATCTGGTCCGCGGCCCGCGAGGTGCAGGCTGCAGTCATCGTTGCGGCACGGGAGGGCCCGGAGCGCGCCCTGCACCGGATCGACGAGCCGTGGCGGCGTCTTGTCGCCGCGCGGGACCCGCAGTGGGTGGTCATGGCGGTCGTCGCGGCGACGGTCCCGTACCTCGCTGGAGATCATCGGCGCGCCCTCGAGCTGTGCGGGCCGATGGTCCCGCTCTTCGACCTGCCGGTGATGGCCTTCCCGCATATCTCCGACCCAGCGATCGTGATGGCGCTGCTCGCGGCTCATCGCGGCGGCGACGCGGCCGCGTTCGAGCGGTGGGTAGCGTTCGCCGCGGGGACGCGGGGTGACGACCGGATGCTGATGGCGGCCGATGTCGCCGAAGCCATTGCCCTGGCGCGCGATGGTGGCGCCTTGCGGGCGGCCGCGGCCCTGGCCGCGGCGGCGGAGCGGTTCGCCGGCCAGGGCATCGTGGCCTCGAGCGTCGCGCTCCTGCGGGAATTCGCGGCCGACCTCTTCGCTGACGGCGGTGATCCTGCGCAAGCTGCGGCGGCGATCGCGCCACTGGTCCGCTGGCTGCGGCTCGGCGGTGGACAGTGGTACCTACGGCGTATCGAGACGTGGGCCGCCGAGCGCGGCGTGACGCTCTCAGACTGATGGACCTCACGCCAAAGCCCGTCTCCGCGTCAAAGACCGTGTTCACGAAGTCCATGCTGCCGAGCGACGCGAACCCTTCAGGGAACGTCCACGGCGGCGAGATCATGAAGCTCATCGACGAGTGCGCCGGCGCCGCGGCCGGCAGGCACGCTCGGCAGCGGGTCGTGACCGCGCGGGTGGACGAGCTCTCGTTCCTCGCGCCGGTGTACGTGGGGAACCTGGTCACTGCTCGGGCCTCCGTGAACGATGTGGGAACGAAGAGCATGGAGATCGGCGTGCGCGTCGACGCGGAGGACATCCTCACCGGCACCGTCGTCCACGTGTCATCGGCGTACCTCGTCTACGTGGCGATCGACGCCCAGGGCAAGGCCGCACCGATTCCGCCGGTGCTCGCCGAAAGCGACGAAGAGAAGCGGCGGATGGCCGCCGCCAAGCTTCGGCGCGAAAGACGTAGCCACCACCGCTAGCATCGCGACAGCGCAAGGAGGGTCCAGATGAGAGGCGCACGCATCCTGTCGGTGACCGTGGCGACATTGCTCGTCGCGGTCGCATGCCAGGCTCCACGGGCGACATCCGAGTCAACGCCGGCGCCGAGCGCGGCGGCCGCGAGCAAGGCACCAGACTTCACCGGTAAGACGCTGAACATCGTGACCGGTGGCACCGGCGGCGTGTACATCGTCTACGGCGCTGGCCTCGCGGACGTGCTCTCGAAGCGGATGAAGGTCGCAGCGAGCGCGCAGACCACACCGGCGTCCGTCGACAACATGAAGCTCATCCGTGACGGCAAGGCCGACCTCGCGTTCACGCTGGCCGACACGGCGTTCGACGCGATCAACGGGAAGAACCGATTCGCGCCGCCGGAGGCGAAGGCGGACGCGAAGACGATCGCGGTCATGTATTCGAACTACATGCACATCGTCGCGAAGGCCTCCGCCGGCATCAACACCGTCGGCGACCTCAAGGGCAAGCGAGTGTCTATCGGCGCCGCCGGATCGGGGACCGAGACGAAGGGCATTCGCATCCTCGAGGCGTTCGGCCTCGACGCGACGAAGGACATCCAGCCGCAGCGGCTGAACGCGCAGGACTCGGCGGACGCGCTCCGTGATGGCAAGATCGACGCGTTCTTCTTCGACGGCGGTCTGCCAACGAGCGCTGTGACGGATATCGCGAACTCGACCCCCATCAAGCTCCTCGACCAGACCGAGGCGATCGCGAAGATGAACGCGAAGTACGGCAACTTCTACTTCGCCGCCAAGATCCCGAAGGGCACCTACAAGAACGACGTGGACGTCGTGACCGCGGGTGTCGCGAACCTGCTCGTGGTCCCGTCG
>JANXXG010000360.1 GCA_025350745.1 Chloroflexota bacterium
CCCCGAAGGTGGACGGCGGAGCACGGCGGATCGGCATCCAGATCGGCCACTGGCAGACGGAGAACGTGCCCTCGGAGCTTCGGCGCCTCGAAATCCAGACCGGCACGAGCTGGGACGGCCTCAGCGAGCTCACGGTGAGCATGGAGATCGCGAATCAGCTTGCTGATCTCTTGCGGAGCCATGGCTATCTCGTCGACATCATTCCAACGACGGTCCCCTCGGGCTACCTCGCGGACACGTTCGTATCGCTCCACATGGATGGAGACGGGACGGGCGAGAACAGTGGGTACAAGCTCGCGCATGGCAGCCGCCGCGGGCCGTTCGAGCAGCAGCTGTTAGAGGCGATCAAGGATGAGTACGGCACGGCGACGGGACTGCGCTGGGATCCCGAGCACATTAGTCGCGCGATGGTCGGGTATTTTGCTTTCAGCTGGCAGCGGTATCGATCCGCGACGTCGCCGTTCACGCCCTCGGTGATCCTGGAGATGGGCTTCCTGAGCAATGACGGTGATCGCGCGCTTGCGGTCGACCACCCCGACGTGCTCGCCCGGGGGATCGCGAATGGGATCGAGCGATTCCTGTCCGAAGTACCGTCGACGGAGCTGTTCGGTAAGGACCTGCTTCTTCCGCCAACGCGTCCGGCTTTCCCGAGTCCTTCACCGTCGCCCTCAGCGACCCCGTAGCTTCGTCGCCAATCGCGCGGCTGCTTCCTCGATGAGGGGCTCCGCGTTCCGCATCGCTTCGGCGAGCGGCATGCCGTCCGGCGTGCTTACCTCGATCGTTTCGATCCCCTGCTGAAGCAATGCCTCGTAGCCCGGCGCCGTGCCGCCGACGACCATCGCCGCACGCACCCCGGCATCGCGCGCGGCGTGGGTCACCGCCTGGGTGAGCTTGCCGTACGCGCTCTGGGCGTCGGCTCGTCCCTCGCCGGTGATCACCAGGTCTGCACCTTTGATCCGCGACGCGAACTTCGCGGCGTCGAGGACGAGCTCTGCACCGGAGCGCAAGCGCGCGTCGAGGAACGCGACGAGGCCCGCGCCCAGCCCGCCCGCGGCACCGGCACCCGGCACATCTCGCACGTTGCGACCGACGAATGCCTCGATGACATCAGCGAACGTCTCGAGGGCCGCGTCGAGCTCCGCGATCATCGCCGGCGTTGCACCTTTCTGCGGGCCGTAGATCGCCGATGCGCCTTCAGGGCCGAGGAGCGGGTTGCGGACATCGCACGCGACCTCGATCGCCGGCCGGATGAGGCGCGGATCGGTCTGGCCTTCGAGATGGTGTAGCCGCCGAAGCGCGGCGCCGCCCTCGGGAAGATCCTGGCCCGCACGATCGAGGAACCGGTAGCCGAGCGCGCGCGCCATCCCCGCGCCGCCGTCGTTCGTCGCGCTCCCGCCGATGCCGATGACGATGCGATGCGCGCCGCTCGCGGCGGCCTCGAGAATGAGCTCGCCGGTCCCGCGGGTGCTCGTGACGCGGGGATCCCGCTCGCTCTCGCGCAGCAGGGGCAGCCCGCTCGCAGCGGCCATCTCCACCACCGCGGTCTTACCGTCGCCCAAGATCCCCCACTCCGCGTCGATCTCGCGGAGGAGCGGGTCGTGCACCCGCGAGGTGCGGATCGAGCCGTTGGTGGCGCGGACCAGAGCGTGGACCGTGCCCTCGCCGCCGTCCGCCAGCGGCAGCTCGTCGAGCTGCGCGTCAGGCAGGATCCGTCGGAAGCCACGCGCGATCGCGGCCGCGACCGCGACCGCGTCTGCGCTCCCTTTGAAGGATTGTGGCGCGATGACGACCCGATACGGAATGCCTCCGAGCGTATACGCGTTGACGGACCGTGACCGCCAGCAGAAATAGACTTGACCGGTGACCCTCGTTTCCAAAGACAGCGACACCGCCTGTATCGAGCGCGAACCGGCCGCGGTCGGCCCGGCCTGGTCCGCGCTTTCCAACGAGCGACGACCGCCGAGCATCTTCCTCACCCCCGAGTGGATCGCCGTGGCCCGCGCCCACGAAGCGTCCGCCGCCATCACCCTCTCGATCGGGGCGCCCGTTCGGGGCATCGCCGCGCTCGCCCGTGAGGCCGACGGAACGATCACCTTCGCGGGCGGGCATCTGACGGACGAGCAGGACGTCGTCGTCGCGGCGCCCAGCGAGGAGGCCGGCGTCGCGACCGCGGTCGCAGAGTGGGTCGCGGCGCAGCGCCCCCCGGCCGTCCGGCTCGAGTTCGTGCCGGAAGAGGGGCCGACGCTCGGGGCCTTCGACTCGGCCCTGACCGCCGCGGGATACCAGGTGATCCGGAGCCGTCAGACCGTCTCGCCGGTGCTCTCGCTCCCCGATTCGTACGACGGGTACGTGCAGTCGCTCGGCAAGAAGGAGCGGCACGAGCTCCGGCGCAAGGTGCGCCGGCTCGAGAGCGCAGGTGCCGCGAGCTTCCGCTTCGCGAGCCATGGCGAGCGTGGGGTCGTCCTTGATCGCTTCTTCGAGCTCCACCGGCTGAGCCGCGGAGAGAAGGCCGACTTCATGACCCCGGACGCCGAGCACTTCTTCCGCGACATCGCCGACGCCT
>JANXXG010000378.1 GCA_025350745.1 Chloroflexota bacterium
CGCGGCGGACGGCCCGCAGCGTGAGCGCCTTCGTCGTCGGGCTGACCGGACCGATCGGGGCGGGGAAGACCACGGTCGCCGCCATCCTTCGCGACCTTGGCGCGCGCGTGCTCGACGCGGACGCCATCGCGAAGGACGAGCAGCTCCGGGGTACCACGGGCTACAGCGCGATCGTGCAGCAGTTCGGGACCGAGGTGCTCGGCGAGGACAAGGAGGTCGATCGTCGCAAGCTGGCGGCCATCGTCTTCGCGGATCCGCGGCGGCTCGAGCAGCTCGAGCGGATCCTTCACCCGCGGGTCATCAGCCGGGTCCTCGAAGCCCGAAGAATGCTCCCGGACGACCAGGTGCTCGTCGTCGAGGCGATCAAGCTCCTCGAGACGTCGCTCCGCAACGCCTGCGATCGGGTTTGGGTCGTGGTGGCGCCGCGCGATCAGCTGGGGTCGCGGCTCGCGTCGCGCGGCATGGACGAGGCGGCGGTCACCGCCCGGCTCCGGTCGCAGGCGAGTGACGATGACTTCCGGCGCGCGGCCGATGCGGTGATCGAAAACGACGGTGACCGCGACGCATTGCGCGCCGCGGTCACCGCTGCATGGTCCATGGTCCGCGTTGGGCCTAGGGGGCGATCTTCCCCGGCACCGGGAAGCTGAACTTTCGGAATACCACGCCGAAGGTGACTCCGGTCGTTGAGGCCTGACGCTGGTCCTGCCCGGCGCGGAGGAGGAGGCTCATGACGCCGCCTGCCGAGTTCAGGTACGCGATCTGTTCGGCGGTCTGCGCGTCCGTCCGGATCGTGTACACGCTGAGGGTCCGGGCGATGACCGGCACGTTCTGGAGCACGATCTTCGAGGAGAAGTCCGGCAGCCGGTTCGGATCCGTGCCGGTGAAGAATTTGGCCGGATCGAGGCTGAAGGCGAAGAGCACGTCCACGATGTCACCGACCTGGACCGCGCCGCCCGCCGCGAGGGCGTCGGCCACCGTGATCGACATCGCCCGGTAGTCCGGCGTGCCCGCGGGGATCGTCGACCCGGCCGGCGGCTGCGCATTGGGCGGGAACACCGTGAACGATGCCGCGCCTGCTGCCGCGAATCTGCTCGGCAGGATCGGCTCGCCAGCGCTGAGTGCGGTCTGCGCGATCTTGCCAACGACGTCCTTCGGGTCCGCGACCGCCACCTTTGGCGCGAGGTCGACCGGGAACTTCTCGACCTTCACATCGGCGAGGGTCAATGCGCTGCGGGCCGGCACGTCGCGGGCGGCCACGACCACGTCGGTCGTTGCCACGGGTGGGGCGACCTGCTGAGACTGTGAGCCCGAGGACACGACGTACGTCCCCGCGCCCGCCAGGATGGCGATCAGGATGCCGACGATCAGCACGAGGCGCGCGCGGCGCCGGGACCGGTCTTCCACTGGCAAATGGCTCCTCTCGCGGATGCTGAGGGAACGGTAGTCGATGAACGCGGTCATGCCGCAATAGCCCATTGGTGGCAATCGCCCGATGACCGGGCAGCGCACCCAGCCTTGGACGCGACCGCCGCGCGTACCATCAATGGAGGGACCCCTCCAGGCCACGTTCGAACGCCCGTTCTAGAATGGCCGGACAGGACCACAGGGTGAGCAGCTCCAGCGAGATCCTCCAGGTCCCCCTCGACCGGCCCTCGGGCCGGGCGCCGTACGAGCTCGTCCTGCCGTGGCCGCTCGCGGGTGATCAGCCGAAGGCCGCGGCGGAGCTCAGCGCCGGTCTCGCCCGAGGCGACCGCTGGCAGACCCTCAAGGGCGTCACCGGCTCCGGCAAGACGGTCACGATGGCGCAGGTCATCGCCGATAGCGGCCGGCCGGCGCTCATCCTCGCGCACAACAAGACGCTCGCGGCGCAGCTCTATGGCGAGTTCAAGGAGTTCTTCCCGAGCAACGCCGTGGAGTACTTCGTCTCCTATTACGACTACTACCAGCCCGAGGCGTACGTCGCCCGCAGCGACACCTATATCGAGAAGGACTCCTCGCGCAACGAGGAGATCGACAAGCTCCGCCACGCCGCCACGCGTGCCCTCTTCGAGCGGCGCGACGTGATCATCGTCGCGTCGATCTCGTGCATCTACGGGCTCGGTGCCCCGGTCGATTACGGCGCGGTGACCGTGCGGCTGGTGAAGGGCGAGCGGATGCGCCGCGACAACGTCCTGCGGCATCTCGTCGACATCCAGTACGAGCGCAACGACATGAACTTCATCCGCGG
>JANXXG010000376.1 GCA_025350745.1 Chloroflexota bacterium
GCTCCCGGCGCCGAACTCGATGGCCGGACCCTCGGCCTCGAGGACCCACGTCTCCAGGCGATCGATCTTCACCTGGCCAAAGATAGGTGGTCAGACAGGGACCCTGGCTTGCTTGACACGCTCGGGGGGCCGTCGGTACTCTGTTAGCAGTCAGGTCGGGGGAGTGCTAAGCCCATGCGGAAGCCCACTTCAAGGCCTCGCCCTGCGAAAAACACGCACAGAGCAACACGGAGGAAGCACATGCCAGCAGTCGCAGAGAAGCTCAAGCTCAAGCCCCTTGGATCACGCGTCGTCATCAAGGCCCTCGAGCGCGAGGAAATGACGAAGAGCGGGTTGCTGCTCCCGGACACCGCAAAGGAGAAGCCCCAGGAGGGCAAGGTCCTCTCGGTCGGTCCCGGCGATCGTCACCCGGACACCGGCGCGCGCATCGCCGTCGAGCTCAAGGTCGGCGACCGCGTCCTGTTCCAGAAGTACGCGGGCACCGAGTTCAAGCTCGACGAGGAGGAGCTCCTGATCCTCAGCGAGAAGGACATCCTCGCGGTCATCGAGTCATAGGGAGAAGAGAGAAATATGGCAAAGCAGCTCCAGTTCACCCAGGAGGCTCGGGCCTCCCTCAAGTCCGGCGTCGACAAGATGGCCAACGCCGTCAAGACGACCCTCGGCCCGAAGGGCCGGAACGTCGCCGTCGACAAGAAGTTCGGCGCGCCGACCGTGACCCACGACGGTGTGACCGTCGCCCGTGAGATCGAGCTCGAGGACCCGTTCGAGAACATGGGCGCACAGCTTCTCAAGGAAGCCGCGACCAAGACGAACGACATTGCCGGTGACGGCACCACCACCTCCATCGTCATCGCCCAGGCCATCGTGACCGAAGGTCTCAAGAACATCGCCGCGGGCGCCAACCCGATGCTCCTCAAGCGCGGCCTCGAGAAGGGCGTCGACGCCCTCGTCGCTGAGCTCAAGAGCCAGGCCGTCGAGGTCAAGGGCAAGGAGGAGATCGCCAACATCGCGGGCATCTCCGCCGCCGACTCGGAGATCGGCGCGCTCATCGCGGAGGTCCACGACAAGGTGGGCCGCGACGGCGTCATCACCGTCGAAGAGTCCAAGGGTCTCGAGTTCGAGAAGGAATACGTCGAGGGCATGCAGATCGATCGCGGGTACATCTCCGCGTACTTCGTGACGCACGCCGACCGCATGGAAGCGGTCATCGAGGACGCCTACATCCTCATCACCGACAAGAAGATCTCCGCGATCACCGACATCCTGCCGGTGCTCGAGAAGCTCGTGCAGGTCAGCAAGAACCTCGTCATCGTTGCCGAGGACATCGACGGCGAGGCCCTCGCCACGCTCGTCGTGAACAAGCTGCGCGGCACCATCAACGTCCTGGGCGTGAAGGCCCCGGGCTTCGGTGACCGCCGCAAGGCGATGCTCGAGGACATCGCGATCCTCACCGGCGGCAAGGTCATCAGCGAGGAGGTCGGTCGCAAGCTCGACTCGACCACCGTCGCCGACCTCGGCCGGGCCCGCCGCGTCACCTCCAACAAGGACGAGACCACCTTCGTCGAGGGCCACGGCCCGCAGGAGGGCATCCTCGCCCGCGTCAAGCAGATCAAAGCCCTCATCGAGGAGACGACCAGCGACTTCGACAAGGAGAAGCTCAACGAGCGTCTCGCGAAGCTCGCCGGCGGCGTTGCCATCATCCGGGTGGGCGCTGCCACCGAGATCGAGCTCAAGGAGAAGAAGCACCGCGTCGAGGACGCGCTCTCCGCAGCTCGTGCCGCTGTCGAGGAAGGCATCCTTCCCGGCGGCGAGGTCGCGCTCCTGAACGCCGTCAAGGCGCTGGACGCGGTCAAGGCCACTGGCGACGAGCTCACCGGCGTGAACATCCTCCGCCGCGCGCTCGAGGAGCCCTTCCGCCAGCTCGTGGCGAACGCCGGCCAGGACGGCGGCGTCATGCTCGAAGGCGTCCGTCGCAAGCAGGCCGAGTCCAAGTCCGGGACCTGGGGCTACGACGTCATCAAGAACGAGATCGTCGATCTCGTGAAGACCGGGATCATCGATCCGGCCAAGGTGACCCGTTCCGCTCTGGAGAACGGCGCATCCGTCGCGGCGATGATCCTCACCACCGAGGCCCTCATCACCGATCTGCCGGAGAAGGACAAGGCCGGCGCCGGGATGCCCCCGGGCGGCATGGACTACTAGTCCAGCCCGGATCCCACGCGATCACGAGGCCCCCGCCGAAAGGCGGGGGCCTTTTCTATTGCGTCGGTGGCGCGATGCGCGACTGCATGACGAGAGGACCGGCGCGCTTGCCCTCTGTGGACATCTCGAGGGTCACGGCGCATTGCGAGAACGTATCCACCGGGACGGTGAGCTCGACACTCTGGACCGGCTGCCCGTCGGTACGGAAGTTCGCGCCGCGGACCCAGTGCCCATCGGCGTCGACGAGCCAGACCGCGTAGACGGCGCCGGTCTGCAGCTTCTGCAGGTCGTGGAAGACGACGAACGCGGTCGAGTCGGGCTTGCCGGGAGCGAACAGCGTGCCACCGGAGCCGCGCCATTGATCGAGGCCCGCCATGTACCAGGTCTTTCCACCGCGCGACACCTTGTCGAGTGTCCCGGCGTACTCCGCGCGTTCCTGGTTCGCGAGCTTCAGCTCGCGAAGGGAGTTCAGATCCACCGCGAGCAGCAGCAGCACCGCGGCGGCCAGTCCGCCGACGGCGGGCCAGCTCCGTCCCGGCCGGAACGACCACGTCGTCTCGCGTTTCACGGGCGCCGGCAGATCGACGGCAGCCGCGGCCAGGATGCGCTGCTTCAGCGCAGCCGGCGGCTCGCGCATCGCGACCATGTCCGGGAGCGCGTCGACGACCGTCGCGATCTCCGCAAGCTGCTCGCGACACGCCGGGCACGACGCGAGATGCGCGGTGACGCGGTCGGCCTCGCCCGGGCGCAACGCGCCCACGGCATACAGCTCGAGCTCGTCCGTGACGTGCTCGGTCACGCCCGCGTCCCTTCGAGGGCCCGGCGCATCTTTTGGAGCCCGATGCGCATGCGCCCCTTCACCGTCCCGAGCGGCACGCCCATGAGCTCCGCGAGCTCCACGTGGGTGTATCCGCCGAAGTAGGCGAGCTCAATGGTCCGGCGCTGGGCCTCGGGGAGCGCCTGGAGGGCGAGGCGCACGGTCTGCTGCTCGACGTTCCGCTCCGCACTGGCCGCGGTGTCCTCGTCAGACGCCCGCTGCTCGGCGACCTCAAGCGGCGCCGGCCGGAACGCGGTCTTCCGGCGCAGAACGTCGACGGATCGGTGGTGGACGATGGAGAGGAGCCAGCCGCGGGGGTTGCCCCGCTCGCGCCGGTAGCCGGCGGCGCCGCGCCACGCTGAGATGAAGGCGTCCTGGACGACGTCCTCGGCACCTTCGCTCTCGCCGAGGATCCGGTAGGCCAGCGCGTACGCCAAACGGCCGTAGCGGTCGTACAGGGTGGCCAGGGCGGTGAGATCCTTCGCGGCGAGGGCCACCATGAGGGCGTCGTCCGCCGGGAGCATCTCGGGCGTCATGTCCAGACTGTACGCAGGGCGGTGGCCTCCGGATGCTGCGGGCAAGAAGCGACCCGAGCGACCTGCCTCCGTGCCCTATCGCAGCTTCAAAGCTCTGCGATTTGGCCGTGGAGCCGATCCTCGATATCCTCTCGGACCGCCTTTGATGCTATCTCCGGTTGCGCTCCTCGGGCCCGTCTCCGTTGATGGAATCTCCGGATCCGTTCCCCTTGGCAGACCCCTCGGGTCGCGATGGAACATAGCCGCCCACAGACCGAGCGAACAATGGCTTTATCCACCAAGTCGCTGTCCGGAGACGCGACTTTTTCCACCAGTCACGCGAGTTGTCCACCGTCCATCCACGCTCGGACGGAGCGCATGTCCGTCACGCGCGCTCCGTACCATCGAACGGTGAGCATCGCCGCGCCCGACCCGATCCTCGACGACCTGAATCCCGAGCAGCGCGCCGCGGTGACGCATGGGGCGGGCCCGCTGCTCATCCTGGCGGGTGCCGGATCCGGAAAGACCCGCGTGCTGACCCACCGGATCGCGTTCCTCATCCGGGATCTCGAGGTGCCGGCGCGGAAGATCGTGGCCGTCACCTTCACGAACAAGGCCGCGAAGGAGATGCGGACCCGGCTGCAACGGCTGGTCGGCGACGCGGCGCTCGCCGACCTCACTGCCGGCACCTTTCACGCCTTCTGTGCCCGGCTGCTGCGCCGCGATGGACCCGAGGTGGGCCTGGACCGTGGCTTCGCGATCTACGACACCGCCGACCAGCGGGCCCTCCTGCGCCAGGCGATGGGGGATACGGGTGTGTCCGAGCGGCTGTTCTCCCCGGGTGCCGTCGGAGCCGCGATCTCGGCGGCGAAGAACGAGCTGCGCGGCCCGGCGGACCTTGCGAACGAGGCCAAGGGCCAGCTCGACCGGGTGGCGGCGACGGTCTGGCGCAGGTACGAGGCGCTCCTCAAGGAGAACAACGCCGTCGACTTCGACGACCTGCTGGTCCTGCCGTGCCGCCTCTTCGAGACGAGCGACCGGGCCCTCGAGAGGTGGCAGGACCGTTACGACCACATCCTGGTGGACGAGTACCAGGACACGAACCGCGCGCAATACGTGCTCCTGCGCTTCCTCGCGGGCTTTAAGCAGAATCTGTGCGTCGTCGGCGATGACGACCAGTCGGTCTTCTCGTGGCGCGGGGCGGACGTGCGCAACATCCTCGACTTCGAGCGGGACTATGCGAACGCGACCGTCGTGAAGCTGGAGCAGAACTACCGGTCCACGCAGCGGATCCTCGATGCGGCGCACAGCGTCGTCCGCAACAATGCCGCCCGCAAGGAGAAGAAGCTCTGGACGGAGAAGGCCGGGGGCGACCCGGTCACCGTCATCCAGGCGCACGATCAGCATCACGAAGCCGAGATGATCGCTCGCGAGATCGAGAAGCTTCGCCGCGAGGGTGCGGTCACGAACGCACGGGATGTCGCGGTCCTCTACCGGACGAACGCGCAGTCGAGAGCGATCGAAGATGTCTTCCGCGGCTTCGGCCTTGCCTATCAGGTGGTCGGCGGCGTGTCGTTCTACGAGCGGCGCGAGGTGAAGGATGTCCTCGCCTACCTCCGGCTGCTCCGGAACCCCGTGGACAGCGTCGCGATGGCCCGGGTGCTCAACACGCCCCCGCGCGGCATCGGCGCCAAGAGCCAGGCCGGGCTCGTCGCGTTCGCGCGCGACCGGCAGGTGCCGATCGCCGCGGCCCTCCTCGACGCGGAGGGGTCCGCGGAGATCCCGAAACGGCAGGCGGCCGCGATGGTCGCGTTCGGCCGGCTTCTGGCCCGCCTCCGGGACGAGCTCGCGGTCAAGGACCTGCCGGACATCGTCGATGAGGTCGTGCGGGCGTCGGGGTATGCCGCGTATCTGAAGGACGGGACGGCCGAGGGCGAGGAGCGCTATGCGAACGTCCTCGAGCTGCGGACGATCGCCGAGGACTACGTGAACCTGCCGCGCGATGAGCAGCTCCCGACATTCATGGAGGAGGTCGCTCTGGTCTCTGACGTCGACGAGCTCGCCGAGGCGAAACCCGCGGCGACGCTCATCACAATGCACGCAGTGAAGGGCCTCGAGTTCCCGGTGGTGTTCGCGACCGGCATGGAGGAGGGCGTCTTTCCGCACGCGCGCTCGCTCGACGACGAGCGGCAGCTGGAGGAGGAGCGGCGGCTCTGCTACGTCGCGATCACCCGCGCCATGCGGCACTGCTACCTCACGTTCGCGCGCCGCCGGCAGCTCTTCGGCCGGACGAACGAGAACCCGCCATCGCGGTTCCTTCGCGAGCTGCCGTCGGACATCGAGGTCCGCGGGAAGATCGAGACCGAGGAGCGCGATCGATGGGAGGAGCTCGACTGGGAGCGCGGCCGCGAACGGTACGAGGAGCGTCGCGCGGAACGGCGGGGCGCCGCGCTCGCGGGCGTGCCTGGGGCCTGGGCCGGCCGCGAGCCGACCGCGGCGCAGGCGGACCGGGCCGCCCGCGTCGCCGCCACCGGAGAGACGCGCTATCGCGCGGGCGACCACGTCGTCCATCCGGCCTTCGGCGCTGGCATCGTCGTGTCGAGCGCGGTACGACCGGATGACGAGGAAGTGACGGTGGCCTTCGCCGGTAAGGGCGTGAAGAAGCTGATGGCTAGCTTCGCCGGACTCACGAAGGACTGATGGTGCCTTCGGACGCGCAACGGCGCGTTGTCGAGCTTCGCGCGCGCATCGAAAAGGCGAACTACCAATACCACATGCTCGATGCGCCGACGATCGATGATTTCGCGTACGACGCGCTGATGCGTGAGCTCCAGGACCTCGAGGCGAAGCATCCCGAGCTGGTCGAGCCCGACTCGCCGACCCAGCGGGTCGGCGCACCGGCGTCCAGCCGCTTCGGGCCGATCGAGCACCTCAACCCCATGCTGTCCCTGTCGAATGCGTTCGACGAGGCCGAGGTGCGGGCGTTCGACGCGCGCAGCCGCAAGGCGCTCGGCCGGGACGACGTCGGATACGTCTGCGAGCTGAAGATCGACGGCCTCGCGATCAACCTCACCTATGTCGACGGCCGATTCACCCAGGGCGCGACGCGCGGGGACGGATCGGTCGGCGAGGACGTGACGGGCAACCTGCGGACCATCAAGTCGATCCCGCTGACGCTGCGCGAGAAGGTAGGCGGCCGCATCGATGTCCGAGGCGAGGTGTATCTGCCCACGGCCGCGTTCGACGCCACGAACCGCGAGCGGCTCGAGCGTGATGAGCCGCCGTTCGCGAATCCGCGCAACGCCGCGGCCGGCGCCGTTCGCCAGCTGGATCCGGCGCAGACGGCGAAGCGGAACCTCGCGATGTGGGTCTACAGCGCTGCCGGGCTCGCCGTCGATTCGCAACACGCCCTTCTCGCGCGGGTGCGCGAGCTCGGGCTTCGGACGAACCCGAACGTCCGGCAGGCCCGGGACGTCGATGCGGTCCTCGCGTTCATCGCTGAGTGGGAGACCACGAGGCACGACCTCGACTACGGAACAGACGGCATCGTCGTCAAGGTCGATCGCGTCGCGGACCAGGAGGTCCTGGGATCCGTGTCGCGCAGCCCACGCTGGGCGATCGCATACAAGTTCCCCGCGGAGCAGGCCATGACCACGGTCGAGGACATCAAGGTCTCCGTCGGCCGCACCGGCGTGCTCACGCCCGTCGCGTGGCTCGCGCCGGTGCTCGTGGGCGGGACAACTGTGAGGCGGGCGACGCTGCACAACCTCGCCGAGGTCCGTCGACTTGACGTTCGCGTCGGCGACCGCGTCGTCATCCAGCGGGCGGGCGACGTCATCCCAGAGGTGGTGCGCGTCGACCCGCCCCCGGTCGAGACGGGGAAGCGAAAGCCACGGCGTGGGCGGCCCTTCGAGATGCCCGAAGCGTGCCCGGTCTGCGCAGGAGCGGTCGAGCATCGTGAGGGCGAGGTCGCCTATCGCTGCGCGAATCCGGCATGTCCCGCGAAGACCGGCCAGCGCATCGGCCACTTCGTCTCGCGGGGCGGGTTCGACATCGAGGGCGTCGGCGGCGCGCTCATCGATCAGCTCCAGACCCGCGGACTGGTGAACGATCCCGGTGACCTGTTCCTTCTCACGAAGGAGCAGCTCCTGGATCTCGATCGATTCGCGGAGAAGAGTGCCGCGAACATCTACGACCGCATCCAGGCCGCGAAGCGGCGCCCGCTCGGGCGGATCATCAATGCGCTCGGCATCGCGCAGGTCGGCTGGTCCACATCGGAGGATCTTGCCGTCTGGCTCGCGTCGAGGCTTCCCGCCGATCCGACCCTCGCTCAGGTTTTCGAGGCCCTGCGATCGGCCAGCGCCGATGCTCTGCAGACCATCAACGGGGTCGGCGAGAAGGTCGCGGAGGCCATCCGCGCGTTCCTCAATGACGCTTCCGAGATCACGGCGATGGACAAGCTCGTCAGCGCCGGCGTCGTGCCGGTGCTCCCGGTACCCGGCGCCCTGTCGGCGGCAAGCCCGTTCACCGGACGCACGGTCGTGTTCACCGGAACGCTCGAGCGGCGCACCCGTGAGGACGCCGAGGCGCTCGTGAGGTCGCTCGGCGGCAAGGCTGCAGGCTCAGTGAGCGCGAAGACCGACCTCGTTGTCGCAGGACCGGGCGGCGGGAGCAAGCTCGACCAAGCGAAGCAACTCGGTGTCAAGGTCGTCGACGAGGAAGCGTTCGAGGCTATGCTCGCGGCCGTACAGCGTTAGCCCTCGCGGGATGAGGAAGGGATGACCATGTACCAGCCGCAAGCGCGCCCGGCCCCGACGATGCCGCTCGCCGGCGCAGCACCCGCTGCCCCGGACGTCCCGCTTCCGCCGGAACCTCAGTCCATCGAGCAGACCGGGCTGAGTCTCAGCTTCATCGCGGATCTCGCCCTCAAGACGCTGTACCTCCGCGGCCAGATGACCATGGCGGAGCTCTCGACCGCGCTCGGTCTGCCGATCACGAACGTCATCGACAAGGTGATGGACTTCCTCAAGGGCGAGCGCCTGGTCGAGATCCGCGGCGGATCCGGCCTCTCCTCGGCGAGCTATCAGTTCGTCATCGTGGATCGGGGCTCGGAGAAGGCCCAAGAGGCCCTCGCCCGCAGCCAGTACGTCGGCAAGGCCCCCGTGCCGCTGCAGGCCTACCTCGATGCGGTCAAGCGCCAGACCATCAGCAACATCTCGGTCACGCAGGAAGAGCTCGCGCATGCGTTCTCGCACATGGTCATCCCGCGCGAGACCCTCGGTCAGCTGGGCCCGGCCGTGAACTCCGGCAAGTCCATCTTCCTGTTCGGCCCTCCCGGCAACGGCAAGACGACGATCGCCGAGGTGCTCGTCTCCTTGCTGCGCGGCGAGGTCGTCCTCCCGTACGCGGTCGAGGTCGATCAGCAGATCATCAAGGTCTACGACCAGGTCTATCACCGCGCGGCCCTCGATCCGGTCGTTGCCGACCGGCTGCGCTTCGATCACCGGTGGGTCGTCAGCAAGCGACCCATCGTCATGACCGGCGGCGAGCTCACGCTCGAGACGCTCGACCTCATCTACGACGAGACCTCGAAGTTCTACGAAGCTCCCTTCCAGATGAAGGCGAACGGCGGCATCTTCATGGTGGATGACTTCGGCAGGCAGCGCGTCTCACCAAAGGACCTCTTGAACCGGTGGATCGTGCCGCTGGAGAAGCGGGTCGACTACCTCACCCTGCACACCGGCAAGAAGCTCGAGATCCCGTTCGACATGCTCATCATCTTCTCGACGAACCTGGACCCGGCGGATCTCGTCGATGAAGCGTTCCTTCGTCGTATCCGATACAAGATCGGCATCGAGGCTCCGACCGTCGCGCAGTACGAGGAGATCTTCAAGCGCATGTGCGCGCGCAAGCAGATCGAATACAAGTCCGAGGCGATGTCACAGATACTGGCCCACTACCGCCGGAAGAATCTTGGGCTGCGCTCGTGTCACCCTCGCGACATCCTCGAGCAGCTGACCGATACCGCGCGTTTCCTCGGGCGACCGGCCCAGCTGACGCCGGACCTCATTGATATGGCCTGCGACTCCTACTTCGTCAGTCTGGATCCGAGCGGCTCACCCCAGGGCGCATAGGGGGCGTGACCTCCGCCATCTGATGTAGGCCACCACCCCACTCTGGGGGATGGGCCAGCCGACCGTTTTGGTCCATCGTTGGGCGTAATGGACATCATCCGCCGCCTCCCGCGGGCCTTCTGGGTCGTCGGTGGCGCGGCCATCGTCGGTCTGACGCTCTGGCTCGACCGGGTCACGCCGAACGAGTACTCCTTCGAGATCTTCTACGTCATTCCGCTGCTCGCGGTGACCCTTGCGGTCGGCCGGGTCCCGGGCATCGTGGTCGCCGCGATCGGCGGCATCGCGTGGACGCTGGACACCATCCAGGAGGACGGCTTCACCGTCCAGTCGCTCATGTGGAACGTCGCGACCCGCTCCGCGATCTTCATCGGCGTGGTCGTGCTCATGGATCTCTATAGCAAGCGCGGCCTCCGTCTGGCACAGGTGGACCGCGAGCGTGAGGACTCCCTGGCGCTCATCGCTCACAAGCTCCGCGCGACGGCCGCCCGTATCGGCTCCGTCACCGGCGCGCTCTCAGCCCGGCGCGAGCCGGACGGCATCGTGAGTGAGGCCCGCCTCGCGCTGGACCATCAG
>JANXXG010000381.1 GCA_025350745.1 Chloroflexota bacterium
CGAATGCGACCGTCCAGGTCGGGAATTTTCTGCTCGAGTTCGCGGGCAGCTCTGGATGACTCCGTGAGCACCGACATGAAAAGCTGGTGCTCGCTGGCCATCCACTTCTCCGCTTCTGCCTGCGCGGCGTGCTCGTTTTGATCCATCCGGATCGAGTCCGTAGGCGGCCGATATGAAGACGCTTCCCGGCGACCATTAACGACCATCTCAGGTTGCAGCGCCCGGAGTTCGCCAGCGTACTTAGTGGAGTTGTGTTAGCACCGGCCTGAAATTGCACAGAATCACCGGCGAAAATTGCACACTCTGGGCACCGACCTACCGGCGGTGGTCCTGAGCTCTCGAGTGGGCACCCGTCCGGCCCCGTAGCCCACATTTGCCCGCCTCCTGCTCAGAGGCGAGGCACCGTGTACGGATGGGATTCCCTCGTGCTACTTCAGCATCTGCTCGATGACGGCCTGTCGAAGACGGCCATCGCCCAGCGCCTCGGCGTCAGCCGCCGCGTGATCTACCACTGGCTCGCGACCGGCCAGCTTGCTCGCGACGTGGACGTGCCGGTCCCGCGACAGTACGCCGTACGGCCCACGCAGCTCGACCCCTTCACCCAGATCATCACGACGCGCCTCGCGACCTACCCCGAGCTCTCGGCGGTGCGCCTCTTCGACGAGGTCCGCGCCGCCGGCTACCCGGGCGGGATCACCCAGGTGCGCGACTACGTCGCCCGCGTACGGCCCCGTCCCGAACCCGAGCCGCTGGTGCGGTTCGAGACTGCGCCGGGGCATCAGGCACAGGTCGACTTTGCCGAGTTCCGTCTGCCCTGGGGCAAGCGCTACGCACTGGTCGTCGTGCTTGGCTACTCGCGACTCCTCTGGGTCAGGTTCTATCCGCGGCAGTCCCTCGCGACGGTGATCGCTGGACTGGAGGAGGCCTTCGCCTACGTCGGTGGCGTGCCGACCGAGCTGCTGTTCGACCAGATGAAGGCGGTGATCGTCGAGGATCAGCGACTCGATGGCGGTAAGCTGCTGGAGAATCCGGAGTTCCTCCGGTTCGCGGCACACTGGGGCTTCCGCGTTCGCGCCTGTCGCCCCTATCGCGCCAAGACCAAGGGCAAGGTTGAGCGCCCGATCCGCTACCTCCGGAGCAACTTCTTCTACGGACGCGAGTTCATCGGCGATGCCGATCTCGATGCACAGTGCCGGGCGTGGCTCGACGACGTGGCGAATGCGCGGATTCACCGCACGACCGAGTGTGTGCCGCGCGTGCGCTTCGAGACGGAGGAGCGGATGCATGTGCAGCCACTCGCTGCACGAGGTTATCGCCCACTCGTCCTCCCGGTCGAGCGGACGACGCGGCGCACCGTGCCGCATCTGCTCGTGCCGACCGTGCCGCGCATCGTGGTCGAGCAGCGCGGGCTCCGCAGCTATCAGCAGCTCGCTGACGAGGTGGCCTGATGAAGGCCGCTCCCTCACGACGCGATCACCTCCGCGCGCAGCTCGCCGATCTCAAGATGCCCGGCGCGCTCGAGGCGCTCGACGAGATCCTCGCCGGCCTCGATGGCGGCACGCTGACCGCGCCCGCCGCCCTCGACGCGCTGCTCCAGGCGCAGATCGCGCTCCGCAATCACCGCCGGCTCGACGCCGCGATGCGCTCCTCGCGGCTCCCGGCCGTGAAGACGCTCGCCGACTTCGACTTCTCCTTCCAGCCGTCGATCAAGCGCGAGCAGCTCGACAGCCTGCACACGCTCGGCTTCCTCGAACGGAAGGAGAACGTCGTCTTCCTCGGCCCGCCTGGCGTCGGCAAGACGCACCTGGCGATCTCGCTCGCCATCGCCGCCGCCGAGAGCGGGCGTCGGGTCTACTACGGCACCCTGGGCGATCTGATCACGTCGCTCGAGGAGGCGAGTCAGGCGGGACGCCTGTTGCACCGCATGAAAACGCTGACCTTTCCCTCGCTCCTCATCGTCGACGAGATCGGCTACCTCCCCATCAGTCGCACCGGCGCGATGCTCTTCTTCCAGCTCATGTCCCGCCGCTACGAACACGCCTCGACGGTGCTGACCTCGAACAAGAGCTTCGAGGCGTGGGGCGAGGTCTTCGGCGACGAGGTCATGGCCGCCGCGCTGATCGACCGACTCGTCCATCACTGTCACATCGTCAACATCCGGGGCAACAGCTACCGGATGCGCCACCACGCCGAGCTCCATCGCGCGCTCGGCACCGCTCGCTCGGCTGACACCCCACCTCGGTCCCGATCACGCACGAAGGAGGCTGCCGCGACCTGACGGCTCGCCCCCTACCCCCCGCCCAAAGTGTGCAATTTTGGCCGGTGAAAGTGTGCAATTCTAAACCGGTGTTGACAAGTTGACCATTTCGTTGGTCAGGCCTCTTCTTGGTGGGTGGTCGACAAAGTGCTTGTAGACCTGAAGTTTTTCAGCAAACGACGCATTCAGCCAAGCGGGGGCAGTGTGACAGTCCACACTGGCTCCCGGCGAAGGGGAGGTCCGTGTGCCGAATTTGTACCTCCCGCAGGGGTACCGCTAGCCTAATCGAG
>JANXXG010000379.1 GCA_025350745.1 Chloroflexota bacterium
CGCTCCAGGCTCGACCCGATGGTCCGCGAGGCCGTCATCCTCACCGTCGCCGAGCTGCTCGACTGCGGATTCGAACGGCATGCCCACGAGGGGCTCGCTCGTGATGCGGGCGTCGACGTGGATGCGATCCGAGCCGGACGAGCGGACCTGCTGCGCGACGATGTTCAGGTGGCGGTCGAGTGCGCCCGCTGGATCCTCATCGACCATCGGATCCCTGACGACCTCTTCGCCAAAGCGCGCACGCACTGGGACGATGCGGCGCTGGTCGATCTGGTCGCGCTCGTCGGCTACTACGCACTCCTCGCGGCGATCCTGAACAGCTTCGAGGTCATGCCGGGCTAGAGCCTTGGCGCGGCCGGTCTCGGGAGGACCCTCTCGGCCCATGCCGCCGCCGCGAGCAGCCGGCGATCGGAGCCACGGACGGCCACGAGCTGCAGCCCGAGCGGCAGACCTGCCGGCCCGACCCCGGTCGGGATGCTGAGCGCGGGTGCACCGACGAACGTCCAGCGGGAGCAGAAGCGCGGGTCACCGGTCGTCTCGGGCGTCGGCGCCTCTCCGGTCGCCGGCAGCGTCAGGATCGCGTCGTACTCCGCGGCCCACGCGTTGAACGCGGCGATGAGCCGGAGGCGCTCGCGGATCGCCCGCTCGTACTCCTCAGGCGCGATCGCCTTGCCGCGCGCGAAGAACGCTCGTGCCTTCTCGCTCACGTCAGCGGGCCCGGCCTCGGCCAGCGGGCCGAGGACCATTGCCGACTCGTAGGCCATCACCGTCTGGATGAGCCCTGGCGCGAGATCGAGCCCATCCGGGAGGGCCGGCCATTCGATCGGTCCGCCCTCGCTCGCGAGCCCGTCGACGTCCGCCTGGAATCGCTCGCGCATGGCAGCGTCGGCCGCGTCCCAATCTGCGGTCCGTACTGCTGCGAACCGCGGAGCGCGATCGATCCGGCCCGTCCACCACTCTTCGAGGGGATCGCCGGCGAGCGCCGCAGCGAAACGCGCCGCGGATCCGACGGTCCCCGCGAACAGGCCGACCTGGTCGAGGGTCTTCGAGAATTCCAACGAACCCGCCGTCGAGAGGCGTCCGCCGGTCGGCTTGAACCCGATCGTTCCGCTGAATGCGGCCGGGCGGATCGTCGAGCCGTTCGTCTGGCTGCCGATCGCCCCGGGGACGACGCCCGCAGCGACCGCGGCAGCCGAGCCCATCGAAGAGCCGCCGGGCGTCCGTTCGAGGTCGTGCGGGTTCCGCGTCGGTCCCGGATCCAGGAACGCGAGCTCGGCGGTCACGGTCTTGCCCACGAGGATCGCGCCGCTGTCCTGTAGCGCGCGGACGACGTCCGCGTCACGTTGCGGGACGCGATCCTTGAAGAGTGCCGAGCCGCATTCGGTCGGTATCCCCGCCGTGTCGAAGATGTCCTTCACCGCGATCGGCACGCCGTGCAACAGACCGCGTGGCTCCGAGCTGCTCGAGGCATCACGTTCGCCGGCGATGCGCATCGCACGCTCGGGGTCGAGCCACGCGAATGCGTGGAGCTTCGGCTCGGTCGCGCGATAGCGCTCGAGGCACGCGGCCATCAGCTCGCTGCTGGAAAGCTCCCGGCGCCGGATGGCCTCCGCCGCGTAGTCGAGGTCTTCAAGGGCCTGCATCTGCGCGCCATGATGCGCGCGAGTCGTCGAGCGCGTGCCTCGGCCTGCGCGCGCCAGCGCGGGGAGCCGAGACCGAGCTCGAGGAGCAACTCCACCATCGTGAGCGCCCGCTCCACATGCCCCCGAGCCTCCAGTGCCTTGGCGTAGGGGAGCGCGACGCGGATGCGGAGGTCGCTGTCGGCGTCGGCGTACGCGCTCTCGTAGCAGAGGTACGCGACCTCGCTCTCGCCGGTGCGTTCGAATGCCTTCGCGAGCGCAAATGCCGCGGGCGCGTGGTCCGGTGCGCGGCCGGCGCGGGCCTCGATGACCGCCTGGGCGATGCGGTCGGTGATCCGAACGAGCGAGATGATGTCGCGGGCGTTGTGGTCCAGCACCGGTTCGATGAGCGCGGGATCGCGAAGGGCCAGCCACCGGAAATAGCGCTCCGGGATCAGCGAACCGGGGATGTCGTCGAC
>JANXXG010000391.1 GCA_025350745.1 Chloroflexota bacterium
GGTCCGATGTTCGCCGCGGGACTCGACCACGTGCGCGCGATCGACCTTTCGCTGTCGGGAAGCGATGACGCCGCACGGGAGCTTCTGGCAGGCGTAGCTGCCGTGTACACCCGCTTGGGGTGGGATCACCTCGCCGCGGAGCTGGCGTGGCAGCGCGCGGCCATCGGAGACCGGACGGGGCTCGCCTCGGCCCGGGCGTTCTATGTTTCCAGGGGCGCCGAGTGGCGGGCGCAGTGGCTCGATCGTGGAGGGTGGCAGTGACCGGACGGCTCCATCACATGGATATCTATGTCGGCGACCTCGGCCGGTCGGCCGCATTCTGGGGCCCACTCCTCGAGGCTCTCGGGTGGACGGTCGCGGTGTCGCGGCCAACGGTCCGCAGCTGGCGCGGCGCGGCAGCGGAGCTGTTCCTGGTGCAGACGGAGCCGGAGTTCGCAGCCCAGGGCTATCACCGGAAGCGAGTGGGTCTCAACCACTTCGCGTTCGCGCTGGAGGATCACGCCGAGCTCGAGCGGTTCCGCGAGCTCGTTGTCGCAAGCGGCGCGCGGATGCTGTACGGAGGCGAGATCCAGGAGACTTCGACCCAGCATCGCTTCTTCTTCGAGGACCCCGATCGGATCAAGGTCGAGGTACTGGTCGGGCGCTAGCATCCGCGACCATGGCCGCATCCATCTCGACCCACGTGCTCGACACCGCGCAGGGCCGGCCGCTCCGCGGCGTGCGCGTCTCGCTCTACCGCGGCACGGAGCTCGTGGCGCGCGCCGAGACCGATGCCGATGGCCGGGTGGCGGAGCTCGGTCGTGAGCTCGCCGCCGGCTCGTACCGGCTGCTCTTCGATGTGAAGGGCGTGTTCTTCGAGGAGTTCGCGCTCCAGATCAGGATCGACGATGGCCATTACCACGTGCCGCTCCTGGTGTCGCCGTTCAGCTGTGTCACGTATCGCGGCAGCTGAGGCCTTCGAGCGCGCGCCGCTCCTGGCTGAGGGTGTCGGTGAGGGCGATGCCGAGACCCTGATCACGCGGGCGCGCGACATCATCGCCGCGATGACCGAGGAGCAGCAGATCGCCGTGCTCAACGCGCATCCCCCGATCGGCTCGACGACCGGCCTGTCGGCGCGATCGAACGCGGAGCAGCGCGCGAGCGAGCGGGCCGCTCGGGCGACGCTCGACACCCTCGTGCGCTTGAACGCGGAATACGAGCGCCGGTTCGGCTTCCGCTTCGTGGTCTTCGTCGCCGGCCGGTCGCGGGCCGATATCGTGCCGGTGCTTCGCGCGCGACTGCAACGCAGCAGGGCTGACGAGCTGGCCACCGGCATCGAGGAGTTCCTCGCGATCGCGCGCGACCGGCTGATCTCCGGCTCGGTGCGTTAGGGAGCCGGCGCCCCGCTCCGGTACCACCGGCCGATGAGGTCGCGCTCGGCGTCGGTGATGCCAGTCGCGTTCCCGACCGGCATCGCCTTCGTGATCACGGCCTGCTCGTACGCCCGGCGCGCGTTCGCGACGATCTCCACCTGGGTGTCGAACATCACGCCCTTCGGCGCAGCGCTGAAGCCTTCGCGGGTCGGATGCGCGGAATGGCACGTGACGCAGCGGGCGATGAAGACCTGCTGCACCTGGCCGAAGTCCGCGGCGGTGAGGCCCGCCGGGCCCGCGTCGGTCCGCGGGTAGAGCGCCGCGAACAGGAAGACGAACAGCACGGCCACACCGCCGGCGGCCGGCCGGGCGTCCCGGCCTTGGTGCCGAACGTTGAAGACGTGGCGCACGAGCGCTCCCAGCGCCATCAGACCGAGCAGGGCGAGCCAAGAGCTGTCACGGCCATACGTGAATGGGAAGTGCTGGCCGATCATCGCGAACAGGACCGGCAGGGTCAGGTAGTTGTTGTGCACCGAACGCTGCTTGCCCCGGATCCCTGGTCCGCTGTCGGGCTCCCGACCGGCCGCGGTCGCGCGGACCAGTTCCTTCTGTCCCGGGATGATCACGAAGAACACGTTCGCGGCCATCCACGTGCCGACCGCGGCGCCGACCTGGATGAACGCGCCGCGCGGGCTGAACAAGAGGCCCGAGATCGCGGCGACGACCACGATGAGCAGCGCGATGCCGACCGCGAGGGCCCGTCCGTTGCCGGCGAGCGTCCGGCACAGCGTGTCGTAGGCGAGCCATGAGAACGCGATGATCGCGAGGCTCGCGACGACCAGCTCCCATCCCTGGAAGCGCGGGTCCGCCACGTTCATGAGGTATTGGGTCGGATCGACGTAGTAGAGGAGCACGAGGAGCGCGAACCCGGTGAGCCAGGTGACGTACGCCTCCCACTTGAACCACTGCAGCCTGTCCGGCAGCGCACGGGGCGCGAGGCGGTACTTCTCCACGCGATAGAAGCCGCCGCCGTGGATCTCCCACGCCTCGCCGCCGACGCCGAGGGATGCGGTGGCCGGCGGCCGGAGCGACTGATCGAGCGCGATGAAGTAGAAGGACGCGCCGATCCAGGCGATCGCGGCGGTCACGTGCAGCCAGCGGACGATGAGGTGCAGCCAGTCCCCCACGTACGGGAGGAGCGAGTCCACCGGTGCGGCTACGCCTTTTCGACGAACACGGTGCGCTGAGCAGCGATGAAGCTCGACGGATCGGGCGACATGTCCTTGCGCTTCGGCGAGTCGTAGTAGTCCCGGTTCGCCGCCTCCCACCCGTCCGGTCCGTCGTAGCTGACGATCCAGACGAAGCGGCTCTCGCTCGGGATCTTCCACGCCGATTCGATGATGAAACCCTTCTTCTGGCGAAGCGGTCGGACCGTCTTGTTCCAGAGATCGGCGAATTCGTCGAG
>JANXXG010000402.1 GCA_025350745.1 Chloroflexota bacterium
GACCAGTGCGCGCCCGCATCGGTGGAGCGGTATACGCCGTCGCCCGCTTTCACGTTGCCGCGGATGCAGCTCTCACCCATCCCGGCATAGATGACGTTCGGATCCGAGGACGCGACCGCGAGCGCGCCGACCGATGCGCGCGCGAAGAAGCCGTCGCTCACGTTGCGCCAGAGCTGGCCGCCGTCGGTCGTCTTCCAGACCCCGCCGCCCGTCGAGCCGAAATAGTGGACGTTCAGGTCGGTGGGGTCGCCGGCGACGGCCACGACGCGGCCGCCGCGGAACGGGCCGATCGAGCGCCAGTGGAATCCTCGAAATGCCACAGCAGCGACCGTCTGCGTCGGGCCGATCCGTCGTTCCATCTCACGTCGTTCGTATTGTGGGATCCTTCGCGCCGCAATAGGCCGGATGCATCGTCGGCCAAGCGTCGTTTGGGCCAGCCGCACGTTGCGCCCGGCTACCGGCGCTCGATGATTGCCCGTAGCGCAACAACGACGGAAGGAGCTCGCCGATGCCGGGCAACGATCAGGGCGGAGGGCAGGCGAGCGATCCGGGCCGTGAGATCCCGGCGATGACCGCTGAGCGATTCGCCGGCGGGCTGCCCTACCGGGAGTATGTCGACCAAATGACCCAGAACCAAGAGCGGGTCCGGGCCCACGAGGGGACGAACGTGCTCGCCCCGGAGGACGTCGCGGTGTTCGCCGCTCTGCCGGACGTGATCCGGGTGGTCGCACTCACCGAAGACTGGTGCAGCGACGCGGTGGCCACGCTTCCGCTGGTCGCGGCGCTAGCGGAGCGTTCGGGCAAGCTCGATCTGCGCGTGTTCTTCCGCGACAAGAACCCTGACCTGATGGACGCCCACCTGAAGGAGGGAAAGTTCCGTTCGATCCCGACCCTCATCTTCTATGACGAGGCGTGGACCGAGATCGGGAGCTGGCTCGAGAAGCCGCGCAAGATCGACGAGCTGCGGACGACGATGCGTCGCGAGATCTACGCCTCGGACCCGGCCTACGGCGAGCCGGGCGCACCGTTCGCCGCCCTGCCCCCCGATGTCCGAGAGCGTCTCTCGGCAGCGTACTGGTGGATGCGGGACTCGACGACCCCACTCTCGAATACCGAGACCGTTCGCGAGCTGCGGGCCTTGCTCATGACCGACGAAAGGTGAGCCGGCCGCTGGTCAGCATCACGTACTGCGCCGATTGCGGCTACGACACGAACGCGATCGAGCTCGCGGGGTCGCTCCTCCGCGAATTCGGCCATGAGCTGTCATCGCTCGCCATCATTCCGTGGAGCGACGGCACATTCGACGTGATGATCGACGAGACGCTGGTGCATTCCATGACCAGGGATGGCGGTTTTCCGGAGCCGAGTGTGATCGCGGCGGCGCTTCGCGCGCGGATGGCGGGGAACGACACCGATCGGTCGGCGGGTTAGGCGCGCTCCAGCCTGGCGGCACAGAACTTGAACTCGGGGATCTTGGCGTCCGGATCGAACACGGGATTGGTCAGCACATTCGCGGCTGCCTCGGCGAAGTGGAAGGGCACGAAGACCAAGCCGTCGGGAAGCTCAGGGTCGGCAGTGGCCGCGGCGACGATCGCGCCGCGGCGGGTCGTGACGCGGACGGACTCGCCCGGGGCCGCACCGATCTTCTGAAGATCGCCCGGCGAGAGGGCAACGACCGCGTTCGGTTCGAGGTCGTCGAGAACTGATGACCGGCGCGTCATCGCCCCCGTGTGCCAGTGCTCGAGCAGGCGGCCGGTCGTGAGGACGAATGGGAATTCCGAGTCTGGCTCCTCGGCCGGGCGCCGGATCCGCGACGGGACGAACCGGGCGCGACCATCGGCCGTCGGAAAACGCTCCTCGAAGAGGATCGGGCGACCAGGCGCCGCCGGATCGTCGGCTGGGTAGGTCACCGCGCCCTCGAGCTCAAGCCGTTCCCACGGCACGCCCGCCAGAACGGTCGGAGCCATTGACGCGCGCATCTCCTCGTAGATCGCCGGAGGGCCGTCGTAGCGCCAATCGAGTCCGAGGCGTCGCGCGATCTCCTGCGTGATCCACCAGTCCGGCTTCGCGAGGCCGGGCGGATCGACCGCGGGGCGACCGAGCTGTACGAGCCGATCCGTGCTCGTGAAGGTCCCGACCTTCTCGGGTGCGGCTGCGGCAGGAAGCACGACATCGGCGTGAAAGGCGGTTTCGGTGAGGAAGATGTCCTGAACGACAAGATGCTCGAGGCGCGCGAGCGCCGTGCGCGCATGCGCGAGATCCGGATCGCTCATCGCCGGGTTCTCACCGACGATGTACATCCCGCGGATCGTCCCCTCCTGGACCGCGTCGATGATCTCGACCACCGTCAAGCCACGCTCCCGCGGGACAGGCTGACCCCAAAGCCGCTCGAAGCGGCCGGTCACGTCCGGGTCGTCGGCCCGCTGGTAACCGGGGAAGAACATCGGAACGAGTCCGGCGTCGGATGCGCCCTGCACGTTGTTCTGTCCGCGGAGTGGATGCAATCCGGTGCCCGGCCGTCCGATCTGTCCGGTCATCAACGCGAGAGCGATGAGGCAGCGCGCGTTATCCGTTCCATGCGTGTGCTGCGAGATCCCCATCCCCCAGAAGATCATCGCCGCATTCGCCGTCGCATAGAGCCGTGCGGCCGCCCGCATCGTATCGGCGGGCACGCCGCAGATCGGCGCCATCAGCTCCGGCGTGTAAGACGCCAGGTGCTCGCGCATCACCTCCCAGCCGACGGTACGAGCACGGATAAAGGCGTCGTCGACCAATCCTTCGCTCAGGATCGCGTTCATCATCGCGTTCAGCAGCGCGACGTCGGTACCGGGGGCGAATCGAAGCGTGAACGTCGCGTGGCGTGACAGCGCCTGCCCGCGCGGATCGATGACGATCAGCTTGGTGCCCGCCCGAACGGCGTTCTTGATGAATGTCGCGGCCACGGGATGGTTGACGGTCGGGTTCGCGCCGATGATCACGATGACGTCCGAGGCTGCCGCATCGGAGAACGGATTCGACACCGCGGCGCTCGCCAATCCCTCGAAGAGGGCGGTGACGCTGCTCGCGTGACAGAGACGGGTACAGTGATCGACGTTGTTCGTTCGGAAACCGAGGCGGACGAGCTTCTGAAAGAGATAGGCATCCTCGTTCGTCCCCTTCGCCGTGCCCAAGCCGGCGAGCCCGTTCTGACGCTCCGCGCGGATCCGCAGGAATCCGGTCGCGGCGCGCTCGAGCGCCTCGTCCCACGATGCTTCCCGAAAATGCGTCGACCAGTCCGAGGGATCGACGAGGTCATCCCCACGCTTCGGGACGTCGTCGCGACGGATGAGAGGCACCCGAAGACGCTCAGGGTGCCGGATGTAATCGAAGCCGAATCGTCCTTTGACGCACAACCGGCCGTGGTTCGCCGGACCATCGCGGCCGGCGACGCTCACAATGCGCTCGTCCTTCACCGAATACGTGACCTGGCAACCGACCCCGCAGTAGGCACACACGCTGTCGACCATTCGGTCCGGTGTGACCAAGCTCCGCTCATTGGCAAGCGATATCGCGCCGGTCGGGCATGCCTGCACGCATTCGCCGCAGCCGACGCACGTCGACGACCCCATCGGATCGTCGAAGTCGAAGACGATCTTCGATTCGTAGCCACGGCCGGCGATCCCGATCACGTCGTTGACCTGCACGTCACGACATGCCTGGACGCAGCGAGCGCAGCTGATGCACGCGTCGAGGTTGACGGCCATCGCCGGATGGGTGCGGTCCGGCGCGTGATGGGCCGTCGCCGGGAACGCGCCGTCAGCGATGCCCTGCTGGACACAGGCGGCGGCCACTTCGTCCGCCGTCGTGAGCGGCGCCGCAGCGACGTGCGACCGCAACAGCTCGAGCACCGTCCGTCGAACACCCACGACCCGCGTCGATGCGGAACGAACGACCATCCCCTCTCGCGGTCGACGGAGACACGCCGGAGCCAGCACGCGCTCGCCCTCGACCTCAACGACGCAGGAGCGGCAGTTCCCGCCGGGCCGATAGCCGACCTGTTCGAGCGTGCAAAGGTGTGGGAGCGACACCCCCTCGCGCGCGGCGATCTGCAGGATCGTTTCAGCCGAGTCAGCCATGACCGGACGATCATCGAGCAGCAGCCGCACGGTGGTCACCTCACGAGCTCCGGCCAGAACCGCAGGACCGAGCGGAGCGAAGCCGGCGCCGCCTGGCCCAGTCCACAGATGGACGCGTCGGCCATGCAGGCCGACAGCTCCTCGAGCTTCGCGATATCCCAGCTGGGCGCGCTCATCAGCGAAACGGCATGCACGGTGCCCTCGCGGCAGGGGGTGCACTGACCGCAGCTCTCGTTCCGGAAGAATCGCATCGCCGCTCGGGCGACCTCGGGAGGCCGATCCGCCTCTGACAGGACGATCACGCCGGCGGAGCCGAGCGATCCGCCGAACGCCTCGAGGGTCCCCGCGTCGAGCGGCTCATCGCCGA
>JANXXG010000415.1 GCA_025350745.1 Chloroflexota bacterium
CGTCAACTCGGTCTACGAGCCGGCCAATAGCCCAAAAGTGCCCCTTCCGAAGCATCCGGTGCCGCCGTTAGGGTCGTAGACTCGCGCGAAGGGAGCCCTCTGAAGGCGCCCCTCCGGCGGAAATTGGGTCTGGAGCAGCTATGTCGCTTCTCAGGCGGATCGAAGGTCAGCGTCCCGCCGGGACCCCGGAGGCGCCGGGTGGCCCAGGGGCCAAAGGCCCGGACGACGGACCGATCGGTTCGCAGCCCCCCGCCGCCGGACCGCTCACCCAGACCGCCGCGCCGGCCCGCGACACGAATCGTGATCTTCGTCAGACGCTGCAGACCCGGATCATCAATAACCTCGATCCCCGGCTGAACCTCTCGGACATCAAGGCTGTCCGCGCCGAGATCGACAACATGTTCAACCGGTTCATCGACGAGGACGGGACGGTCATCACCCGCGTCGAGCGCCAGCGGATGCTGGAGCAGATCGTCGATGAGATCCTCGGGTTCGGGCCGATCCAGCCGCTGCTGAACGACGACTCCGTCACCGAGGTCATGGTCAACGGACCGTTCCGCGTCTACGTGGAGCGCAAGGGCAAGCTGCAGCTTTCCGACGTCACGTTCCAGAACGACGAGCACGTCTCGCGGGTCATCGAGCGGATCATCGCTCCGATCGGCCGCCGCGTTGACGAGTCAAAGCCGTTCGAGGATGCGCGGCTTCCCGATGGCTCCCGCGTGAACATCATCATTCCGCCGCTCGCGTTGAACGGACCGGTCATCACCATCCGGAAGTTCCCGAAGTACCGCATCCAGGTGGCCGACTACGTGAAGTTCGGCACCGCGACGGCCGAGATGATGGAATTCCTGCGGGCGTGCGTGGAAGCGCGGCTGAACATGTTCATCTCCGGTGGCACCGGATCGGGGAAAACGACGCTCCTCAACATCATGTCGGGCTTCATCCCGGAGGACGAGCGGATCATCACCATCGAGGACGCTGCCGAGCTCCGGCTGGTCCAGGATCATGTCGTCCGGCTCGAGTCCCGCGCAGCGAACATCGAAGGGAAGGGCGCGATCACGATCATGGATCTCGTGAAGAACTCCCTCCGGATGCGACCCGAGCGGATCATCGTCGGCGAGATCCGTGGCGGCGAGGCCCTGTCGATGCTCCAGGCAATGAACACCGGTCACGACGGCTCGCTGTCGACCGGCCATGCGAACGCGCCGCGCGACATGCTCTCGCGTCTCGAAACCATGTGCCTGATGGCAGGTATCGATCTGCCGTCCCGCGCGATCAAGGAGCAGATCGCCAGCGCCCTTGATGTCATCGTGCAGATCTCCCGGTTGAAGGACGGCTCGCGCCGGATCACGCACATCACCGAGGTCCAGGGCATGGAAGGCGAACAGATCGTGCTCCAGGACGTCTTCATCTTCGAGCAGACGGCCTTCGTCGACGGGAAGGTCATCGGCAAGCTGCGGCCCACCGGTATCCGGCCGAAGTTCTCCGAGAAGTTCGAGGCGGCCGGCATCAGGCTGCCGCAGGGCGTCTTTGGCGACATGTCCGCGGGGCTTCGCTAGGTGGAGTACGTGCTCCCCGCCGGTGTCTTCATCGGCATCCTGCTGACCTTTGCCGGGCTCTCGAGCGTGCTCGGCGGCGGCAGCCAGAGCGTCGAGGCCCGAATGGCCCGCTACGCCGGCCCGAACGCGGGACAGGCCGCCGTCGAGGCGGCCGATAAGAAGAAGAAGAAGGCGAAAAAGAAACGCGATCGCAAGGAGATCGACCCGTTCGCCACGCTGTCGGCGGACGTCGAGGACAAGCGCTTTGCGACGAAGGTCGCACGCGATCTCGCCCGCGCCAACCTGAAGCTGCGGGTGGCGGAGTACTACTACATCCGCATCGGCATGTCGCTCGGATTGGGCGTGCTGCTCTTCGTGTTCCGCGATCCGGTCTCCGGCGTCATCGGTTTCTTCCTCGGCTACATGCTCCCGCGCTTCTGGATCGGACGAAAGATCGGCGGCCGGCTGAAGGGCTTCAACAAGCAGCTTCCCGACACGATCGTCCTCCTCTCCAACTCGCTGCGTGCCGGCTCGAGCTTCCTGCAGTCGATCGAGCTGGTCTCGCGCGAAGGCGCCCCGCCGATGAGCGAGGAGATGGGCCGGGTCGTCCGCGAGGTCAACCTCGGCCTCGGCATGGAAGAGGCGCTCGCGAACCTGGTGCGGCGCATCAAGAGCGACGACCTCGACCTCATGGTGACCGCGATCGGCATCCAGCAGCAGGTCGGCGGGAACCTCGCGGAGATCCTCGACACGATCGCGTTCACGATCCGCGAGCGCGTCCGGATCAAAGGTGACATCAACACGCTCACGGCGCAGGGGCGGGTGTCCGGCTACCTCGTGGCGTTCCTGCCGATCGGCCTCGGAGTGGCCCTGAACGCCATCAACCCGGCGTTCATGCAGCCGCTGTTCACCGAGACGATCGGCCGCATCCTGATCGCGGTCGGCGCGGTCATGATGACCATCGGCTTCCTCGCGATCCGCAAGATCACGGACATCAAAGTATGAGTGAGCGACGAGCAGCTTCGCTGCGAGGAGCGAATTCCGCCAGCCTTGAGCGCGTCTCGCGGCGAAGCCGCGAGATAGAGCAGGTCTAGTCGATGGAGATCGTCCTCCCGCTCATGGTCACGCTTGGCATCATCATCGCCGTGCTCGGCACGCAGATGGGGTCCGGTCTCGACCCGGTGCAGGCGCGTTTGGCGCAGATCGCCGTGCGCCCGCGCAGCCTCGAGGAGCTCGAGCTGCAGCGGCCGCTCTCGGACCGCACCCTGAAGCCCATCATCCGCGGCCTGTCGGGTCTCATGACCCGGTTCTACCCGGCCAACACGATGAAGTCCCTGACCCTGAAGCTGAAGCGAGCGGGCATGGAGACGACCAGCTCGGAGTTCTTCCTCGGCGTGAAGGGCTTCGCCGCCATCGTGGGGGCGATCGCCGTGTCGGCGATCGTGAATCTCATGACGAGCGACGGGACCCAGACGATCTTCGGGGCGGTCGGCGGCCTCGTGTTCGGCTTTCTGGCCCCCGACTTCTACCTCGGGAATCGCGCCGGCGGCCGCGGCAAGCAGATCCTCGACTCTCTGCCCGACGCGCTTGACCTCCTCACGATCTCGGTCGAGGCAGGTCTCGGCTTCGACGCGGCGTTGGTTAAGGTGACCGAGAAGCTGAAGGGCGCGCTCTCCGAGGAATTCAAGCGCGCTGCATCCGAGCAGCGGGTCGGCAAGTCACGGCAGGAGGCGCTGCGCGGGATCACCGAGCGCGTCGAGCAGCGGGAGCTCGCCACGTTCATCTCGGCGATCATCCAGGCCGATCAGCTCGGCGTCTCCATGTCGAAAGTGCTCCGGATCCAGTCCGAGCAGATGCGTGGCGACCGGCGCCAGCGTGCGGAAGAGAAGGCGGCGAAGGCCCCGATCCTCATCATGTTGCCGACGATCGGCTGCATCTTCCCCTCGCTCTTCATCGTCATCTTGGCACCGGCAGCTCTGTCGGCGCTGAGCAGCTGCAGTAGCTTCTAGGACCGCGCGGCTCCGCAATCGAACGCGAGGCTCCGTCCTCGCGACTCACTGCCGCACGGCGAACAACCCCCTCACCCGCGGCGTCGGGCTCCTGCTCGACAGCCACCTTGCGGATGGCGCGGGCCTGCGCATCCCGCGGACCTCGAACATCACCATGGTGTTCATGCGGTTCGGGATCGATGTCGTGTTCCTGGACCGGTCGGGGAAGGTGATCCGTGCCGCTGCGGGGCTGCGCCCGTGGAGGATCTCGATCGCCGCCCGAGGGGCGGCTGAGGTGGTCGAGCTGCCCCTCGGCACGATCGCCCGCTCGGGGACGCAAGCCGGTGACGTCCTGGTATTCGAATGACCCTCCGCGCCGGCGCGCTCGAAGCGATCCGCGATGTGCTCGTTCCGCCGCGGTGCGCCGGCTGCCGCGTGGCGGGGGCGTGGTACTGCGTCGAGTGCCGGGACGGCTCCGATCCGATCACGAGGACGCTCGGCACCGTCGCGCTCACCGCGACCGGGGCGCACGAAGGACCGCTCCGCGACGCGATCCACCGGCTCAAATACGGCAACGAGCCCGGGCTCGCGGCCGAGCTCGGCGCGCTTGTCGGGTCCTGCATCGCCGCGGATCTCGCCCGCGGGATCCGGATGGACGCGATCGTCCCAGTGCGGCTTCACCCGTCACGCGAGCGCGAGCGCGGCTACGACCAGGCGCACGCGCTCGCCCTCGTGGCCGGGCGCGCGACCGGCCTTCCGGTGCTGACCGCGGTCCACCGGCTCCGGTCCGGGCTCGCGCAGGCGACGCTCGGGCAGCGCGAGCGCCAGGACAACGTTCGCGGCGCGTTCGCCGGCGTCGCCGGCGCGCTTCGAGGCCTCCGGGTGGCCCTTGTGGATGACGTGGCGACGACCGGAGCGACCCTCCTCGATGCCGCAGCTGCGGCCCGGGCGTGCGGCGCCCGCGGCGTCCGGGCGTATGTCGTGGCGTTCGAAGAGTGAAGGCGCGCTGGATCATCCGCGGCGCGCTCCTGGTCCTGCTCTCGTTCGCGAACCTCAATCTCATCTGGTCACCCGATGTCCTCCCGAACACGCTCTTTGCCTGGACGCTCGTCCGCAGCGGGAACCTGGATTACGACGAGTTCGCGAGCTCATCCGGTGCGCCGGAACGGCCCGACCGGATAGACCGCACCGCGTACTTCTTCCGTGGCTGTGGTCCCGCGACGTCGGATCGGATCTACACGACGAGTCCCCGGAGCGAGGGCGGGCCACCACCACCGCTGCCGGGCGGCCACGTCTGCTCGATCTTCCCGCCCGGCGTCGCGCTCCTCGCGCTGCCGGTGCTGGTGCCGGCGGTCCTCGCCGGCGTCGCGCCGTCCGACGTCACCGCGCTGCTGCTGCTCGGTCATCTCGTGGCGGCCATCCTCGAGGCGGGCGCCGCGCTGTTGCTGTGGTCGGTCGCGCGGCGCTTCGTCTCGCCGCGCTGGTCGCTCGCCCTGGTCCTGCTCTACCTCCTCGCGACGAGCGTGCGCACGGTGGGATCACAGGCGCTCTGGCAGCACGGCGGGGTGCATCTCGCGATCGCGACGGCGCTGTGGCTCGTGCTCGTCGAACGGCCGATCGGGCGGTGGCGTGAGCTGCTCGCCGGCCTCGCGCTCGGTCTCGGCACGGTCGCGCGCCAGACGACCGCGATCGTGGTGCCGGGGATCGCGCGCCGGCGCGCTGCGCTGCACACCATCGCGGGCTTCGGCTTCGGCGTCATCCCGCTGCTGGTCTACAACGCGATCGCGTTCAACAATCCGTTCGAGCAGGGCTACGGCAGCAAGCCGTTCGACACGCCGATCCTCCAGGGCCTGTATGGGCTGCTCCTGTCACCCAGCCGCGGCGCGCTCGTCTACACCCCGTACTTCGCGTTCGCCGTTGCGGCGCTGGTCCTGGCATGGCGCCGCAGGGGGGAGGTCGCCCGGAGGCTGCGCGGCCTGAGCATCGTGGCCGCCGTCACGCTGGCGCTCTACGCGACGTACACGGAGTGGTGGGGTGGGCGCGTGTTCGGTGCCCGATTCCTCGACGACCTCGCGCCGATCCTCTTCGCCGCGCTCGCGTGGGGCATCGGTCAGGGACTGCTCCGCAGGCGCTCGGCCCGGTGGGCGTTCTGGATCGCCGCCGGCTGGTCGCTGGTGCTGTTCAACGCGGCGGCTCTCGTGTACGACCAGCGTTGGGACACCGAGCCGGTGAATGTGAACTTCTCTCCCGGCCGCTTGATGGACTGGAGCGACCCGCAATGGGTCGCGGTCCTGCGTGCGCTGCCCAGCGGTGGCCTTCGCGCGACCGTCGGCGTGTTGTTGTCGCTCGTCATCATCGCGCTCCTGTTGCGTCTCGAAGGAGTGTGGCCGCGGCGCCTATCGTCCAAGGGGTGACCGGGAAGGGCAACACCGCATTCATCCTGTTCTTCGGGTCGGGTGGCCCGAGCGCCGTCGAAGCGCAGCTCGATCGCATCCGGATAGCGATCGGCAGCGGGACCCTGCGGCGCGCCGCGGCCGCCGGGTTCGCCCCGCTCATCGCCGTGACCGCTGATGCCGCCGCGACGGCCGCGTTCGCCGCTGCCGGCGCGGAGCCGAACGTGCCGTGCACCGAGCCGTTCCACTTCGGCCGCGAGCTCCAACGGCTGGTCCGGGAGCGCGGCATCGAGCGCGTCTGCGCGATCGGCGCGGGCGCGGGCGCGCTGCTCACCAGCGCGGACCTCGCATCGGTCCGGGACGAGCTCGAGCGATCCACGGCGCTCGTTCTCTCGAACAACTACTACTCGGCGGATCTCGTCGCCCTCACACCGACGACGGCGCTCGACGCGATCGAGCTGCCGGTCACGGATAACCCGCTGCCGCGCCTTCTGCACCAGCAAGCCGGACTTCCCTCGAGGCAGCTCCCGCGATCGGCGGCGACCCTGCTCGACGTCGACACGCCGCCGGACGCGACGGTCCTCCTCCGGCACCCGCATTGCCCGCCGGAGCTCCTCTCGGTGGGCGCGTTCGAGGCCGAGCTTGGCCCGCGCGTGGACGCGCTCATGACGCTGGTCACGACGGCCGAGCGGGAGCTGCTGGTCGCCGGACGGGTCGGCGCGCCGGTCTGGTCGTACCTCGAGTCGCAGACCGCGTCGCGTGTGCGGATGCTCGCTGAGGAGCGGGGGATGCAGGCCGCCGGCCGCGATGCGAGCGGCGACGCCCGTACCGCGCTGGGGTTCCTCTACGAGCTCGTCGGACCGAAGACGTTCTTCGAGCGGATGCACGAGCTCGGTGACGGCATGCTGTTCGATTCGCGCGTGCTGTTCGCGCATTTGGGCTGGCGCCCGAGCGCATCCGATCGGTTCTCATCCGATCTGTTCCGGCCCGGCGAGATCGAGCACGAGGGCGTTCGCGAGTTCACCGCGGCTGCCCGTGACGCGGGGTTCCCGCTCCTGCTCGGCGGCCAGACCCTCGTCTCGGGCGTGCTCTGGACGATGGTGGATGCGGCGTGGTCGGGCCACCCCGAACAATGACGCTCTTCGATCACCACATCCATTCGGATCGTTCGGACGGACGCGTCTCGTTGGAGGATCGCGCGAAGAGCGTCGCCATCCGACCGCATGGCGTCAGCGATCACTACCCCTGGCCGAGCGGGATGCAGGACGACGATGGCATCCTCCGCTATATCGACGCAGCCTCCCGCCTGGGTCTGCAGGTCGGCATCGAGTACGACCTGGGGGTCGCCCGGCCGCTGTTGAGCTCGACCCAGAAGGCCCTCGATTACGTCATCGGCTCGGTCCATCAGGTGACGCTCGACACGCGCATCGACTACTCGCCGGCGGGAGCCTTCCTGAAAGGTCGCGGGGGGACGTCCTTCAGTGAGGCTCGGCGGTTCGGGGACCCCGAGCTGCAGCGCAAGATCCTCGAGCAGCACCTCCAGCTCGTGCGCATCGGCATCCTGCATCGGGGCATCGACATCGTGGGTCACCCGACGTTCTCTCCGTTGGCGGCGCTCGGGGATCCGGAGGACGCGTATCCCGTCGAATGGCAGGAGCAGCTGATCGCGCTCTGCGTCGAGAACGGCGTCGCGATCGAGATCAACGAGGCCTACGGCGTCCCGCATCGGGCGTTCCTGGTCCGGGCGCACATGCGCGGCGCGCGCTTCGCGGTGGGATCCGATACCCACTTCGAGCTCGTCGGCCTTGAGAAGACCGACGCGATGATCCAGGCGGCCGGAATCGCTCCGGATGAGCGCGGCCGCTTCCTCGATGGGAAGCGCACCCGTCAGGAGGGGGCGCCCACCGTCACGAGCTCGTAAAGGAGCACGGCGACCGCCGCCGCGAGGAGGAGGTGGACGCCGTTCCCGCCGGTGTTCATCGCGATCGCGACGAACCAGCCGAGAACGAGCAGGAACACGAGCGTCCAGCGGATCCGGTGCCCCAGCGCAATGCTCACCGGCGGTACGGTAGCGCGTACCCCGCGTACAATGGGGTCTCCTGAGATGTGAGCTGCCGGGTGCGCCCGGCTCCGTCGGACCCGGTGAGCCGGGAAGGATCCGGCGAGATCCGCCCAGGAGGGGAGCCGTGTTCCGGGGTCTTTCCGTCTACACGGGGAACGCCCATCCGAAGTTCGCGGAGGACATCTGCCGCCACCTGGAGATCCCACGTGGGCAGATGGATGTCTTCAAGTTCGCGAACGACGAGATCTTCGTCAAGATCAACGAGAACGCCCGCGAGCATGACGTCTTCATCATCCAGTC
>JANXXG010000017.1 GCA_025350745.1 Chloroflexota bacterium
ACCGGATCCTGGTCGCCGCGAGCCTCGCGCAGGGCGTGATGACGCTCATGCTCGGACTGACGAATGGCGTGTCGTCGGTGTACTTCCCCTATTACCTCCTGCCGGTGCTGGTCATGATCCTGTCCGGGAGCGTGCGGGACACGCTCACGCTCGGCGCGCTCTCCGCCGTCGCCATCCTCGGACTCGCGATCGGCGATCCCGCGCGCGGCGATACGATCCGCGACCTCGCCGTCACCCGAGCCCTCGAGCTCGGGACGATGGCGTTCTTCGCGGCCGCGACCGCCCGCGCGACCGGCGAGACCCGACGAGCCCTCGCCGCCCGCACGGAGACGCTCGCCGGCGAGCGCGAAGAGGCGTTCCAGATGGCCGTCACCGACGAGCTGACCGGTCTCTACAACCGCCACTACATGCGCGATGAGCTGCTGCGGATGACCGCGCACGCGACCCGGCATCATCGCACGTTCGCGGTGATCTCCCTCGACCTCGACGACCTCAAGATCGTCAACGACGCGCGCGGTCATCAGGCCGGTGACGACTTCCTCCGGGCGGTCGCCGATGCGTTGCGGGCGGTCCTGCGGACCGAGGACGTGGCGGTGCGAACCGGTGGCGACGAGTTCGCCATCCTGGTACCCGACGCCGATCGCCCTGCCGCCGTCAGCGTCGTACACCGGATCAAACAACGGATCGCCGCCTCCGGCATGAACGGCGGCGCCTCGGTCAGTGCGGGCATCGCGGTGTGGCGCCACGGCACGGACCCGGAGGTGACCCTGCACGAGGCCGATGAGGAGCTGTACCGCGCCAAAGCCGCGCGCCGCGACGCGTCGACCGCTCAGCGGCGCGCGTAGCGACCATCCCCGCTGTCGACGACCGCGCCCCGCATCAGCAGGGTGGCGAGGCGCGTGCGGAGCGTCGTGGGATCGACGCGCACACGCGTCGCCAGCTCATCAAGGTCGAGCGGTCCGGCCGCGAGGGCCTCCAGCACGGCGTTCTCCGGCGCCGGGCGAACGATCGCGGACACGCCGATCGCAGCCCCGACCGCCTCTGCGCCCAGACACGCGGTCGCAATGCCGGCGGCGATGAGCGCATTCGTGCCCTCCGAGGCGCGGGCGCCGATCGGCCCGGGCACGGCGAAGAGGGGCCGCCGGAGCCGGGCTGCCTCGGCCGCGGTGATGAGCGCTCCAGACCCAACCGGCGCCTCGACCACGATGACCGCCTGGGCGAGTGCCGCGATCACCGCGTTCCGCTTGGCGAACATCCAGCCCTGCGCTGGCATCACCGGCGGGTACATCGACGTCAGCGCGCCATGGCCGCGCAAGGTCACTGCGAGCCGGCGCCGGCGACCACCGGCGTTCGCAAGAAATGATGTGATCCCCTCGCCCAGAACGGCGATGCTCGGACCTCCGGCGGCCAGGGCGCTCGCGTGGGCCGCGCAGTCGATGCCCGGCGCAAGGCCGGACACGACCACGGCGCCCGCCAGGGCCATGGCCGTCGCGAGCTCCCGGGCGACGCGTTCGCCGTACGGGGTCATTCGCCGCGTTCCGACGATGGCGACCGCCGGTCGATCGAGGACCGTAAGGTCGCCGTCGATCCACAGGCGGTCGGGAGCAGAACGAAGATCGTGGAGCGCCGCGGGGTAGCGTGGGTCGTCGGGGCGAAGACAGTTCATGGAACGGCTCGCATGAGCAGGGCGGTCGCCACGTCGTCAGCCGCGATGCGGTCGTGGCCGTCCAGATCCGCGGCGGTCCGCGCCACGCGAAGCAGACGGTGGTAGCCGCGTGCAGAGAGGCGTCGCCTCCGCATGGCGTCCGCGAGCAGCGCGTCGGCATCAGCATCGAGACGGCAGTCCCGCTTGAGTCCGGCGATGCCGAGCTCCGCGTTGGTGCGGACCCCCCGGCCCAACATCCGCGAACGCGCCGCACACACCCGCTCGCGGACCACCGCGGACGGCTCGCGCCCATCATCCGACCGCAGTCGGTCGTACGGGACGCGCGGGACATGGACCCGCAGATCGATGCGATCGAGCAGCGGTCCGGAGATCCGCGCCCGATATCGCTCGATCGCGTCTGGAAGGCAGGTGCACTCCGCTCCGGGATCGCCGTGATGCCCGCACGGACACGGGTTCATCGCGGCGACGAGCACGAAGCGCGCGGGATACGTCGCCGCTCCGCCGGCCCGCGAGATCGTGATGGCGCCCTCCTCGAGTGGCTCGCGCAGCGTGTCCAGCACGGACGGTTGGAATTCGCCGAGCTCATCGAGGAACAGCGCGCCAGCATGGGCCAGGGACACTTCGCCCGGCCGGGGCGGGGTGCCGCCTCCGACGAGCGCGAGCCGGGACGCGGTGTGATGCGGTGCACGGAACGGCCGGGCCACGAGCAGCGGACGGTCGGGGTCGATCAATCCTGCGACGCTGTGCACCGTGCTCGCTTCGATCGCCTCGTCGGGCTCGAGTGGCGGCAGGATGGACGGAAGCGCGCGGGCGAGCAGGGTCTTGCCGGTTCCCGGCGGTCCGATGAACAGCAGGTTGTGTCCGCCGGCAGCCGCGATCTCGAGCGCACGCTTCGGTGTCTCCTGCCCGACGACATCCGTGAGATCCACCGGCCACTGCGGCATGCGGCCCGGCGGTGGCGGCGCGACCGGGACGATCGTCGCGACCCCGTTGAAGTGATCGACGGCGGCGCGCAGTGACGCGAACGGGATCGCCTCGGCACCGAGAGCGGCGGCTTCGCCGGCGTTCTCGACCGGCACATACGCGCGCGTGATCCCCGAGGCCATCGCGCGCCGGACACGCGGCATCGCGCCGCGTACGGGGCGGATCGCTCCGTCGAGCGCGAGCTCGCCGAGGCACAGTCCATCAGGGTCGGTGCGCAGCTGACCGGTGGCCCGAAGGATCGCAAGTGCGATCGGCAGATCGAACCCGGCGCCCTCCTTCCGGCGCTCGGCGGGCGCGAGATTGACCGTGACCCGGCGCAGTGGGAACTCGAAGCCGGCGTTGCGGATCGCGGCCCGCACGCGCTCGCGCGCCTCCTGCACCGCGGTGTCGGGGAGGCCCACGATCGCCAGGTGTGGAAGCCCGTTGGCGACGTCCACCTCGACGGTGACGAGCGCCGTCTCGAGGCCCCAGAGGGCGCAGCCCAGCGTCTTCGCCACCGCGCCCATGACCCGATCCTTCGTTCCAGCGGGCGACCGAGCGATAGGACCTCTGGCCGGGACCGGCGTACCGGCCCATTGACCGTTCGGGGAGGCTGCGCGTAGCGTTCGCCTCGGCGACCGATTCCGGGTGCACCGGGCTCGACGCCAAAGGGGAGCGTCAAGGGTTGATCGAGCCGGTCACGACGGGCGAGCTTTCGGCACTGCTCGAAGGAGCAGCGACGCTGCGCCGCGCGGGCAACCACACCGCCGCGATCGCGACCTTGTTGTCGGCCGTCGGACTCGCTCCGGACGATCTCACCGCGCATCGCCGCCTCGCGGCCGCCTACGCGGTCGCGGGAGATCGGGACAGCGCTCGCGCCGAGTACGAGCGATTCATCGCACGGCTCGAGGCACGCGGGTCCTTCGACGCAGCGGTCCTCGAGCGCGGGTACGCCGCGACCCTCCTCGCACCTGCTCCGCGACCGCTCGGGCTGCCGGCAGCGGTCGGATCCACCGGGCTCGAGCACGCGCGGTCGTCCGCGTTGCGGCGTGTCGCCGTCGCCGCCATCGCCATCGCCGCGACCTTCGGCGCGATGTTCATCGCCGGCGCGCAGATCTTCGCGAGCGGCGGCCCGCTGTAACCGGCTAGTCCGCGACCTCGATGAGGTCGACCGACGCATTCCCTCCGTCCACCGTGACCGCCGCGACGACGAGCCGAAGCGGTCCATGCACGCGATGCTCTACCGCCCACGCCAGCGCCAGGCTGCGCAGCCGCGCGAGCTTCCGGCCGCTCACCGCCTCGCGCGCGCTCACGAACGACCCGAGCCGCCGCGTCTTCACCTCGACGAACACGACACCGCGGCCATCGTGGCCGATAAGGTCGATCTCTCCGTAGCGCGTGCGCGCGTTCCGCGCGACGATCCGGACCCCGGCCTGCTCGAGTGCGCGCGCGGCCGCGACCTCACCGAGATCGCCGAGGACCCGCCGAGGATCAGGCACGACCCTAGATCGGACGG
>JANXXG010000031.1 GCA_025350745.1 Chloroflexota bacterium
GCTGATCTCTTGATCGCGCGGGACGGGCGCACCTGGCGCAAGCCATGAGCGTCATGACGAGCATCGACGAAAGCGTCTGGGGCGCGCGAGCCGACGGGGTGTCGGCGCTCGAACGCGAGCTCTCGCGCCTGCGCCGATCGACGGGTACGAGGACGACGGAGCACGGCGTCCCGGTCGCGCGCGCCTGCGTCCTCAACCTCGTGGTCTTTGCGACGCGCGAGAGTCATGCTCGCCGCGCGGCGGCCACGATCGACGTGCTCGCGGCGAGGCATCCGTCGCGCGCGATCGTCGTTGTGACGGATCGCGCGCCCAGGGACAAGACCCCCGAGCTCGAGATGCACTGTCACCTGCCGGCGCCGGGTGACAGCCAGCAGCTGAGCTACGAGCAGATCCTCATCCGTGCGCGCGGCGACTGCGACCAGCGGCTCGCAAGCGCCGTCATCCCGCTCCTCCTCCCCGACCTTCCGGTCTTCCTCTGGTGGACGGAGACCCCTCCGCTCGACGCGCGGTACTTCGACGAGCTGCTCGCACTGGCCGACCGGCTCATCGTCGACTCGGCCGACTTCGCGCTACCTGACCGCACGCTGCCGCGGCTCCACGCGGTCGCGCGCTCCGGGCACGGCCGCTACGGCGTCACCGACTTCAACTGGACGCGCATCACGCCGTGGCGCGAATTGACCTCGCAGTTCTTCGATGTCCCGGCGTGGCGTCCATTCCTCGACGGCATCACCGGCATCCGCGTCGGCTTCGCGGTCGAGGCCGATGGCCGGGAGATCCACCCGTCGCAGGCCCTCCTCTTCATCGGCTGGCTGGCCTCACGGCTGGGCTGGTCCGCGCAGGAGTCGCTCGCGCCTTCCGAGGCCGGGGGCCTGCTGTTCGACATGCGGCGCGCCGACGGCCCGGAGATCCAGGTGCGCGTCAGGCCGCGATTCATGCGCGGACTCGAGGAGGGAGACCTCTCGGGCCTCCGGATCCAGGCGGAGCACGACGGCCAGCACGCCGAGTTCGTCGTGAAGCGCGCCGAGAACGGAAGCCACGCGACCGCGCTGGTCACCATCGGCGGGCGCGGAGTCGCGGAGCGGACCGTCCCCCTCGGCAGGCCAGGCGTCGGTGACCTTCTCGGCGAGGAGCTCACGATCGCGCGCAGCGACACCATCTACGAGGACGCCCTGGCGGCCCTCGTTGCCCTGACCTAGGGGCGGCACCGGAGTTGCCCGTTACGACGCAGTGAGCACGGACGAGACCGCGAACCTGACCGGGCGCGTCATCGCCGGGCGCTATCGCCTCAGCCACCGGATCGACCGTGGCGGGACGGCCGAGGTCTGGCGGGCGCACGACGAGCGCCTGGACCGCGACGTTGCGGTGAAGATCCTCGGTGTGGCAGCGGATCCCGCGTTCCGCGACCGCTTCACCACGGAGGCCCAACGTGCGGCCTCGGTCAGCCATCCGAACATCGTGACGATCTTTGACGAAGGTCAGGACGGGAACGACGCGTTCATCGTGATGGAGGAGGTCCGCGGCCGCTCGCTCCGCGACCTGATCGCCGAGCGCGGCGCCCTGCCGATCGGTGAGGCGGTGCGCATCGTCGGCCAGATCGGCGCGGCGCTCGACGCGACCCACCGCGCGGGGCTCGTCCACCTCGACGTGAAGCCGGCCAATGTGATCGTCAACGATGACGGGAACGCGAAGCTCACCGACTTTGGCATCGCGCGAGCCGCGCGGGACAGCGACGAACGCGAGCTCGTCGGCACCGCCCGCTACATCTCGCCCGAGCGGGTGCTCGGGCGGCCGGTCACCCCGCGCAGCGACGTCTACGGTCTCGCGCTCGTCGCGCATGAGCTCCTCACCGGGACGCCGGCGTTCGCCGGCGCTGAGAACGAGGACCTCCTGCGGGATCGCCTGGATCGCGGCGCTCCGCACATTCGCGCCGTCGACAGCGGTCTCTCACCGCGGACCGACGAGGTCGTGGCGAAGGGCCTCGATCGCGATCCGGAGCGCCGCTACCGGACGGCAGGCGAGTTCGCAGCCGCCCTTGCCGCGTCGACGAGCGGCACGCCTTCGGTCACGGAGGTGCTGCGGCCGCCGGTGCGGATGGCCGGGCGCCGGCGAGGGCCGCGCGTCGACAGCCTCCTCGCGGTCGGGGTCGTGCTCGCGCTCCTCATCGGCCTGGTGCTGCTCATCGGGCGGTCCCAAGGGACCGGCGGGGCCAACGGCGGAGCGACCCCTGGTCCGGCCGTCCCCAGCGTGGCCGGCCTGAAGCTCGACGCCGCGATCCGCACGCTGCAGGGCGCAGGATTCAATGCCCACTGGGATGTCGCGTCGTCGTCATCGCCCGACAAGGGCCCACCGTGCTCGGTCGTGAGTCAGGATCCGGCGGCGGGCGCTCGGTCCGCACCTGGCGCCTCGGTGTCGCTCCGCTACGTCTCCGGAAAGGACTGCGCCAAGCAGAGTGACTGACGTTGCCGCACGCTCCGACCGGGGGCTGGTCCGCGAGCAGAACGAAGATCGCTGGCTCGTGCGCACCCGGGACGGGACCACCCTCATGGCGGTCGCGGACGGCGTGGGCGGGGAGGATGGCGGTGAGATCGCGAGCACCGCGGCGATCGAGGCGCTCGGGACGACCTTCGTCAGCCCGTCGTATCGCGAGAGCTCCCGCTCCTCGCTGTCGACCGCCGTCCAGGCCGCGAACGCCGCGGTGCTCGAGGCAGCGAAGGCGGCGCAGCTTCCGAACGCAGCCACCACCCTCGTCGCGGCGGCCATCCGCGGGTCTCACGTCGTCATCGCGAACCTCGGCGACTCGCGCGCGTACGTCGTGCGCGGAACGGAGGCGCGCCAGATCACGACCGATCACAGCGGTACGACGCCGAACAGCATCACCCGGTTCGCCGGCGACCGGCGTGGGGTGCAGCCCGATGTCTTCATGGAGACGCTCCAGCCCGGCGACCGGCTCGTCCTGTGCTCCGACGGTCTGACCCGGCACGTGACCGACGCCGAGATCTCCGTTGCGGTCGCCGATCCGGCCGCGAAGGCCGCCGACGCGCTCGTCGCGCTCGCGAGGAGCCGGGGCGGCCAGGACAACATCACGGTCGTCGTCTACCGGGCCGGCAAGCCCGCCGTTTCCCGCGCCCTGCTCGGCACGCTCATCCTCGCGCTGCTCATCCTGGTCGGGATCGCCGGAGCACTCGGGGCGCTCGTCACGACAGCGGTCCCGTCGCCGTCACCGAGCGTCGGCCCCGCCCCCACCGTCGCGCCGTAGGGCCGAACGGACGATCGCCGCCGCGCGCTGCGGCGAGCGCAGCGCGAGGAAGGCCGCGGCGGCGATGGTGGCCAACGCGAGCCCGCCAGCAAGACGGGCAGCGATGGCCACGATCGGGATCTCCGCCGGCGCGTTGATCGGACAGACGAACGACGGATAGAACTGGCAGTCGTACTGCCAGGTCGGAAGGATGAAGAACATCGCCGCCTGCGAGCCGGGGACCGGCAGGCCCGAGACGAATGGATAGAAGTACACGAAGGCCGCGGCGGCAAGGATCAGGTAGCCGATCACGATGCCGCTTCGACGCGTCTCCCAGAGGTATGCGAGCCACGCGCCGAGCGCCAGCAGGTAGAACGGCAGCGCGGTGAAGAAGTGATAGAAGAACAGCACGCGGGAGATCGGGATCCACGCCACGTATTGCGCGAGCATGGCGAACACGACGAGGCCGAGCGCGACCGAACGAGCGCGGATCGCCGCGACCGCGCACCAGACCGTCGCGACGAGCGCGCCCCAGAACAGAACGATGTTGCCGGCGTCGTAGATGTACGCGTTGTTCCCGCCGTCGGACTGTCCGAAGTACCAGTACACCGGCTTCAGCACGAGCGGCCAGCTCCACCACGGCGACCCTGCCGGGTGCGGCGAGGTGAGCCCGGAGTGGTACCAGTACATCTGCTGCGTGAGCTCCCAGAGGTTCCAGCCGTACGGCGCCGTGGCTCCGCCGAACCAGTGGATGTAGCTCGCGAGATAGACACCGACCGGGATGATGGCGAATGACAGGAACAGGAACGCGGCGTTCAGTCCCTTCCGGGCAAGGAGGTCGAGTGGTCCGCCGGTGCCCGGGCGGCCGCGCTCGTACGCGTACGCGGTGACCGCGAGCGACGCGACGAGCACGCCGGCGAGCGTGTAGAACGCGGCCCACTTCGAGGCCGCGCCGAGGCCGAGCAGGACGCCGGCGATGAGCAGGTCCGCCGGCGATGACAGACGCGGCCGGTGGGCGGCGACGATGAAATACCAGCCCGCGACGATGAAGAGCCCAACATAGATGTCGTTCATGCCGATGCGGGCCTGCGCGAACATCGACCCGTCCAGGACGACGGCGACCCCCACG
>JANXXG010000398.1 GCA_025350745.1 Chloroflexota bacterium
CACCGCCGGGGATCCGCGCACGACGTCCCAGGCCTGATCGACGTGCGCCTTGCGCAGGCCCCACTGCCCCACGCCGAACGACGGATCGGTGGCGAAGAACGGATCGTTCGGCGCGAACTGGATGCCGCCGGTCGAGTCCGGCTCGACCGAGAGCACGGCGGCGTGACGGGAGAGCTGCAGCGCGGCGAGGCCGATGTCATCGCCGGTCGGATCGGTGGAGATGCGGATCGCGACGCGCGTCACGTCGATGCGGTCGAGCACCACGTCGACGGTCGCGCCGACCGACGCGAGCGCCGCATCGCGGTCGGCCTGGGTCGCGCCGTCACGGAACCGGACGAGGAGCCGGGGCTGATCGGGCGAGAGGCGCGCCGCCGGCGCGGCGCGCTGGCTGCTGCCCGGCGAGGGCTCGATCGATCGTGCGGCGGCCGGGCGAGCGGGCGAGAAGGCGAGAAGCCCCGGCCCCATGACGGCGCCGAGGATCGCCAGCAGAACGACAAGACGCCTTCCCATTCCCATATGTACTACGCAGAGGCTAGAAGAGTGGTTATGCCCTCCGGTTGGAAATTGGGGGGAGATCGCTGAAATGATCCCGTCGCGGGGTAGCGAAGTGGACGCTACTTGGTCCCGTCCGTGATCACGAGCACGTTTTCCAGCTTTCGGAGGTCGACCGCCGGGGCGATGACCGCCCGCTGGTACGCCGAGACCTCGGCCTTCGTGACGTCGACGACGGTCCCGATGACCAGCCCCTTCGGATAGAGCGACCGGAGCTCGTTGCCGATCCCGAGTCCGGCGGTGACGATCACGTCGCCCCGCTTGACCGGATCGCTCTGGAGGATCCACTCCATCACCAGGGTGTCTCCGTACTGCCCGCGCACGATGCCGCTCGCGCGTGAGGTCTGCACCAGCGCAGACACGCTCGAGGAGGAGTCCGTGACGAGGATGATCTTGGCGTAGTTCGAGCCAGCCTCGCCCACCCGCCCCACGACCCCTTGCTCGGACAGGACGACCTGATCGACCCGCACGCCCTGGTCCGTGCCCGCGCCGATCACGATGGTCTTGAGCACGCCGCTCGGATCGCGCGCGATCACCGGCGCGGTGATCGTCCGGTACGGAAGCGCGCGCTGCGCGGCGCCGAGCTTCGCGCCCTGCTGCGCGGCGATCGCGGCTTCGGCAAGCCGCGCGTTCTCGAGCGTGAGCTTGTCGTTATCGGAGCGGAGCTGGGTGTTATCGGCGCGGAGCTTCTCGAGCTCGCCGATCGCCTGGAAGAACCGATTCGTCGTCACGCCGGTCTCGGCGAGGACCCGTTGGATCGGGACGAGCACCTGGGTGCCGGTCACGGCCAGCGCCTGGACCACCGACGCCGAGCGGAACAGCAGGATGAGGAGCGCCACGAGGAAGAGCCCGATGAACGGACGCGCGACGCTGTTCGTGCGGCGGCGCGAGCGCCCAAGGGCCGCCATCAGCGAGGCATGATCGCGTAGGTGTCGGTCACGAGGCTCCGGTCGTATTTCACGAGATCCTCGAGCACCATGCCGGTGCCGCGGGCCACGCAGGTGAGCGGATCGTCCGCGATATGAACGGCCATCTGGGTGGCCTCGGAGATGCGCGTATCCATGCCCCGCAGCAGCGCGCCGCCCCCGGCGAGATAGATGCCCTGATCCATGATGTCCGCGACCAGCTCCGGCGGCGTCTCCTCGATGGTGTCTTTCACGGCGTCGACGATCTGTTGCACGGACGGATCGATGGCCTCGCGGATCTGCGCGCTCGTGACCTGGATGCTGCGCGGCAGGCCGGTGAGCAGGTCGCGCCCGCGGAAGAACGTCGACACCTCGTCGTCGAGCGGATACGCCGAGCCGATCGCGATCTTGATGTCCTCGGCCGTGCGCTCGCCCATGAGCAGGTTGAACTCGCGGCGCGCGTACGCGACGATGTCCGCGTCCATCTCATCGCCACCGATACGGATCGAGCGCGCGACGACGATGCCGCCGAGCGACGTGACGGCGACCTCCGTGGTGCCGCCGCCGATGTCGACGATCATCGAACCCGACGGCTCCTGGACCGGAAGACCGGCGCCGATCGCCGCGGCCATCGGCTCTTCAACGAGCCGCGCCCAACGCGCGCCGGCATTCATCGCGGCTTCCTGGACCGCGCGCTTCTCGACCTCGGTGACGCCCGAGGGGATCCCGATGATCACCCGCGGTCGCGGGAAGAGCGCAAAGCGGTCATGCACCTTATGGATGAAGTGCCGGAGCATGTACTCGGTGATGTCGAAATCGCTGATGACCCCGTCTTTCAATGGCCGGATCGCGACGATGTTCTGCGGGGTCCGGCCGACCATGCGCTTCGCCTCCGCGCCCACGGCGAGGATCGCGCCGGTGCGCGTGTCCTTCGCGACGACCGATGGCTCGCTGATGACGATGCCGCGACCCTTCACGTGAACGAGCGTGTTGGCCGTGCCGAGGTCGATGCCGATATCACGGGAGAAGAGCCCCCAGAGGGATTCGAACAAAGTGGACGCACCCTTTCAAGAACGCGCGTGGCCACGGTGAGAATAGAGCCCGTGATGAGCGCGAGCGGCGCTCGCTTCGTCGCTAGCGGTGCGGGGTCAGGGTCGGAAGGGGCGTGCGCGTCGGCCGGGGGGTCAACCGGATCGAGCTCGTCGGCGATGGCGTGACCGGGATGACCGGCCGAGCGGTCGGGAGGACCCCGAGCGGGACCGGCGTCCTGGTCGGGACGGGTGTCCGGATGGGTCGGGGGGTCGAGGGCTGTCGGGTCGGACGCGCGGTCGGCGTGCCGTTGCCACCATTGCGTGCCTGCGTCGGCACGAAGGCCGGCTCGGGTGCGGGGGCTGGTGCGAGGACGAGCGGTGCCTGGCCGGCGTTCGACAATCCCACGAGCCGGATCGGCTGGTAGCGATCGTCGTAAACGACGACGCGGTGGACGGCCCGTGGCGGCGTCTCCTCGTAGACCCATACCAGGGTGTGCGCCTCGTTCGCCCAGGCCTCGAACATCCGGATGTGGCCGTAGCCCTCGGGGTCGCGGCCCATCATGAGATTCATCGCATCGCCGGGACGAAGGTCGGCCTTCGAAATGGCTTCGCTCACCCACCCGATGGACTCGGTCGTGTAGCGGGCGACACCCCACGCCATGCTGACGTACGAGGAGCAGTCCATCGCGCGGTTCGCGGTGTTGCCGCCCCAGACGTACGGCGTCGAGAGCAGCCACGCCGCGCGCTCGATGATCGTCCGACGGACCTCGAGTGACGCGTCCGTTGACTGGGGCTCGGCCGGGGCCGGCGCGAGCAGCTCGATCGCGGGCGCGGGAGGCGGCGCCGGCGGCGCGTTCGGACCGCTCGGGTCCGCGCGCAGCGAGTTGAGCGAGGCGCGCACGATCAGAGCGAGGGCGGCCCAGTCCTCTTCAGCGGTCACGGCACGCGCGACGATGCGCCGGTCCGTGGCGCGGGCGATGAAGTAGCGGGTGAGGACGTGCAGCCCTTCGTAGGTCCGCTCGTCCTCGATGAGGAAGAACCCGGCGACGGTGGTCGCATCGGCGCGGTCGGCGCGGGGATCCACGTCGAGGTCGATCAGCTCGCCGCCGGCGCGAGCCAGCCCGATGGAGATGATCGCCCCGGCGTCACGGATCAGGGCGCTCGTGATCGGGATCGGCTGTTCATAGAGGGACGGGTCGGCGGTGCGCAGCTGGAACCGGACGAGCTCCTGGGCCGGATCCGGCGGGTCGCTCTGGGGATTGAGGGCCCGCGGGGGCTCCCGGATCCAGCCGACGGGCGGATCGAAGCTCACTTTCGCGCCATCGTCCACGAAGCCCCGCGGCGCCACGGGAGCGGTGACCTGATCGATGGCAATGGCGGCGCGCGACGCCCTCGTGCGGCCGGGTCCGGCTTCGCCGGCCCCGGCCGAGCCCCATTCAGAGGACGCGAACGCGGCGTCGTGCAGCGGCCCAACGATGGCGGCGCCGAGCGCCGCGACCATCAACAGGCGGAGCAGGCGCGCAGGCAGGTGTGCGATGTGACTCCCCATCCCTACACGGCAACGGAGCGCTCAGGCAGCCGTTATGTCCGTGCACCCGGCTAAACGGCCCCGCGCTCCCGAAGACTCACATGTCGGCCTGCTCCGATAATCACGTGATCCACGACCGATACCCCAAGGAGCCGGCCCGCCGCCACGGCGTCCCGGGTCGTCCGGAGGTCGTCGGCCGACGGCTCGGGGTCTCCCGAGGGGTGGTTGTG
>JANXXG010000101.1 GCA_025350745.1 Chloroflexota bacterium
CGCGTTGACGGTGATGCCCTGGTCCTTCGTCTCGGCCGCGAGCGCCTCGGTCCACCGGACGACCGCGCCCTTCGCCATGGCGTAGCCCGCGGTGTTGCGGCCGCCCTTCAGGGCGCTGCCGGCGGCGACCGACACGATCCGCCCGTAGGCCCGGGCGCGCATCGGGACGAGGCACGCGGCGGCGGGCACGACGACGGTCGCGACGTTCTGCTCCCAAAGCTGGTTGATGCGCTCCAGATCGTCAGCGGCGCCGGTACCGAATCCGCCGGCGAGGCTCGCGAGCACATCGAGGCGTCCCCAGGTCCGCATCACCCGCTCCACGAACGCATCCATTCGCGTTCGATCGGTGAGCTCCGCCTCGACGACGAGCAAACGGGGGTCCGTCGCGTCGCCTTCCGGATCGGCGAGGTCTCCCAGACCGGCCCGCAGGGCCTCCGCCTTCGCGGCGTCCCGCACGGGGACCGCGACGTGCGCGCCAGCTTCGAGATATGCACGAACGACGGCCTGTCCAAGATTGCCGGTCGCCCCGGTCACGACGACGCACCGTCGCTCGAATGCCGGAGGTTCCGGACGGGCCACGCCTCGTAGACTAGCGATGGATGACCCTCCTCGAGCGGATCGAGGGCCCTGCGGATCTCCGCGGCCTCGATCACGACCAGCTGACCCAGCTGTGCCGCGAGATCCGCGAGTACACGGTCGAGGCCGTCCAAAGAACGGGCGGCCATATCAGCTCGAGCCTGGGCGCCACCGAGCTCACCGTCGCGTTGCACCGCGTGTTTGCCTCCCCATCGGACAAGCTCGTGTGGGACACCGGGCATCAGGGGTACGTGCACAAGCTCCTCACCGGCCGGCGCGACAAGTTCGACAGCCTCCGCCAGTTCGGCGGCATCTCTGGATTCCTCGCCCGGACCGAGTCGGAGCACGACCAGTTCGGCGCGGGGCACGCCGGCACGTCGATCTCGGCCGCGCAGGGAATGGCCGTCGCCCGCGATCTGAACGGCGGCGACGAGCATGTCATCGCGATCATCGGCGACGGCGCGCTCACCGCAGGCATGGCCTGGGAGGCGATGAACGATATCGGGGCGCGCCGCACCCGGATGGTCGTCGTCCTGAATGACAACGGCATGAGCATCGCGCCGAACGTGGGCGCAGTGTCGCGGATGCTGGAGACGGTGCGGACGGCAAGCCCGTACCGGGAGCTCAAGCACGTGGCCCGCTCGGTGCTGGAGCACATGCCCGCCGGCGACCTCGCCGAAGAGGCGCGCCGCCGGCTGTTCACCTCGCTGAAGGCGATCTTCATCCCGAACATCCTGTTCGAGCAGTTCGGGTTCACCTACTTCGGTCCGGTGAACGGGCATGACCTCGACGCGCTCGAGAACGTGCTCCGCAAGGCCCGGGACTTCGACGAGGGCCCCGTGTTCGTGCACGTGCACACCCAGAAAGGCCACGGGTACGGCCCGGCCGAAGAGGACAACCAGAAGTGGCACGGCGTGTCTCCAAAAGGCGCAACCGCTCCAAAAGGCACAGCCGCTGCGCCCGGGGCGCCGGCGCCCGGCGCGCCTCAGTACACGAAGGTGTTCGCCGACGCGGTCGCCGAGACGATGCGCCGCGAGCCAAAGGTCGTCGCGATCACCGCCGCGATGCCCGCCGGGACCGGCCTCACCCCGCTATTCAAGGAATTCCCGACACGGCTCTTCGACGTCGGGATCTGCGAGCAGCACGCGGTCACGTTCGCCGCGGGACTCGCGACCCAGGGGATCGTCCCGATCGTCGCCATCTACTCGACCTTCCTGCAGCGCGGCTTCGACCAGGTCGTGCATGACGTCGCGATCCAGGAGCTTCCGGTGATCTTCGCGATGGACCGCGGGGGCATCGTCGGCGATGACGGGCGCACCCACCAGGGCCTCTTCGACATCTCGTTCCTGCGGCCACTCCCAGGCATGGTGCTCATGGCCCCGAAGGACGAGGCCGAGCTCCGCCAGATGGTCTGGACCGCGGTGCGGTACGCCCAGAACGGCGGTGGCCCGATCGCGTATCGGTACCCGCGAGGCGTCGGCGTGGGCGCCGCGCTCGACGCGCCGCTCGCGGAGATCGCGATCGGCAGCTCCGAGACGCTTCGCGAAGGCGGTGACGTCGCGATCCTCGCCTACGGCACGATCGTCGGGCCGGCGCTCCGTGCGGCCGAGGCCCTCGCCGCGGACGGCATCGAGGCGACCGTCGTCAACGCCCGCTTCGCGAAGCCGTTGGACGCCGAGCGGTACCTCGCGCTCGCCGCGACGGTCGGCCGGGTGCTGACGGTCGAGGAGCATGCCGCCGCGGGCGGATTCGGAAGCGCGGTGAGCGAGCTCTTCGTCGAGCGCGGCGCCACGGTCGAGCTCGAGATCGTCGGCGTGCCGGACGAGTGGGTCGACCACGGCGCCCAAACGCTCTGGCGCAAGCACTTCGGTCTGGACGGTGACGGCATCGCCGCGGCGGTCCGCCGCCGGTGGCCGCAGCTCGCGCGTGCCGTCTCGTCTCGTGAGAGCGCCAGTTAGACCGGTTCGCGTCGTCTTCCTCGACGACGGTGGCGTCCTGAATGACAACGAGCGCCGCGCCCCGCAGTGGCGCCGTTTGCTCGGCGAGTTCTTCGCGCCCCGGTTCGGAGGCACCGAAGCGGCCTGGAGCGAGGCGAACACCGTCGCCATCGAGGCCATCTGGCGGGACTGGCAAGCGCTGCAGACGCGCGGCCTGGACGTGGGTCCGGAGTGGTGGCCGGCCCAGAACCCGCGCTGGCTCGGTGTCATGTGCGAGCGCGTGGGCGTGGCCGTCCCCGCGGACATCGAGGGCACGGTACGGACGAGCCAGCTCCATGTGATGCGGAACATCGAGTGCGCTTACTCGGACGCGGCTCCCGCGATGCGCACGATGCACGCGAGAGGCGTCACGCTGCACCTCGCCTCCGGCGGGCAGGCCTGGGAGCTCGAGGAATACATGCGCCGGATGGGGGTCTGGGATCTCATCGACCGGCCGTACGGGGCCGATCTTATCGGCACGAGCAAAACGAGCCGCCGGTATTACGACCGGATCATCGAGGACTCAGGAGTCGATCCGCGCTCGGCGATCGTTGTGGACTCGCACGCCGAGCCGCTCGAGTGGGCCGACGCTGCAGGCTTTCGCGCCGTACACCTCGATCGTCTTCACACCGGTTCACGCTTTGAGCGCATCGCCACGCTGGATCAGGTGCTTCCGCTGCTGGATTAGTTCGGTAGAGCGATCTCGGGCGTCCGTGGAGCTGACGCGAGCGCCGCAATGACCGCCGCGCTGAGCTGCTCGAGGTCGAATGGCTTTTCGAGAACGGCGACATCGAGCAGGGCGAGCTTGGAGCGCGCGGACCCGAGCGACGCGATCGCGGCCGAGCAGATGACCACCGGAATGCCGCGGGTCAGCGGGTCGATCGTCAGGACATCGAGCTGGCGCCAGCCGGCGCTCTCGCCGTGCAGGAACAGGTCGAGGATCACCAGGTCGGCACCGCTATGCCGGATGTCGGGGAACGCGTCAGCTGATGCGTCGACGGCGTAGCCATCCGCCTCAAGGGCCGCGGTCATCATGGTGCGAGTGTCCGCATCGTCTTCGATGAGGACGATCCGCTTCTTGTTCTTGGTCACCGCGTCGGCGATGGACGGGGCGCGGTGCGGGTCGGATCGCTCCGCGGCTGCTCGCTCGCCCGCGGTGGCTCGATAGTGCGTGCCGGCTCCGTGGTGCGCGCCGGGGGCGCGCTGCGCGTCGGCTGCGGTGACCGGGTCGGGTCGCTGCGCTCCGCGGGCTCCGGTGTGCGGGCCGGGCGGTCCGACGCGTGGAGCTTGTCGGCCTCGAGCTTCGCGCGCTCCAGCCCGTCCTGGGCCTCGGCGGGCGCGCGCTTCCGAAGCTCGTCGAGCACGGCCTCGTGCTTGAGGTGCGCGGCATCGACGACGTCTTCGGCCGCCGTCCGCTTATCGGCGCTGGCGCCGGGCTTGCCACGGAGCGCGTCGACCGCAGCGGTGAACCGCACGACGGCGATCGCGTACTCGTCGGTCGCGCTCCGGGCGGCGGAAGGACGCGTGGTGACGGCGCGTGAAAGCTCGGCGAGCCGATGATCGGCCTGCTCCGAGAGCAGCACCAGGCGCGTGGTGTCGTCGAACGCGAACGCAAGCTGGAGCTGCTCCGCCGCGGTCTTCAGGCCGAACGCCGGATCGCCGGAGAGACTGTCGGCGGCGGCCTTCCCGGCGCCACCCACGAGCAGCAGAGCGATGGCGGCCAGGGCGACCGCGGGTCGCAGGAGTCCGACCTGGAAGCGAGACCAGACGGTCTCGCGACGGACAAGGGCCGTCGACGCCTGGGCCATGAGCTGCGAGCGCAGCGCCCGCTTGAACGGCTCACGCGGCTCGGGACGCGGCAGCATGTCGCTCATGACAGCGACTCCCTGGAAGGGATGAGCGCGCGCAGCTCTTTGAGCGCGCGGAACTCGATCCCGCGGATCGTGCCATCGCGCTTTCCGGTGATCTTGGAGATGGTCTTGGTATCGAAGCCCTCGACGTAGCGGAGCACGATGATCTCCTGCTGCAGGGCCGTGAGCTTCCGCAGTGCGGCCCGGACGGCCGTGGCGTCGGAGCCGGCGAGCAGCTCGGTGTTCGGATCCACGGTCCGGTCGCCCATCGGGTGCGCGAGGGCGTCCTCGAAGCTCACCTGGGGACGGGCCTGCTGGCGGCGGCTCCGGTCGATGACCGCGTTCCGGGCGATGCGGTATAGCCAGGCCAGGAACGCCTGGCGCGGCTCGTACCTCGGGATCGCCCGAAGGGCCCGCATGAACACGTCGCTTGTCACGTCTTCTGCTTCTGCCTCGTTCCGTACCCGGTAATAGACGTACCGGTACACCTGATCCACGTAGCGGTCGTACAACGCACCGAAGGCCTCGGCCTCGCCGGCGCCCGCACGGCGCGCAAGTACGGCATCTTCGTCCCGCTCAGCCGGAATAACGGGCTCGTGCGAGTGGCTGTTAGGTGGCCTGTCCATGACCCTGAAACGGTAGTCGGCGCGGCTCCGCGCGGGGTGTCGGCCGCCGGACAAGCGGGCGGGCGGTACGATGGGCGGAGATTCATACACGACAGGGGAGCTCCCGAGAGGGCGCTGAGAGTGCGGGTGACCGCAGACCCTTGAACCTGATCTGAGTCATATCAGCGTAGGGAGTCGAGATCATGGCAAGTCCGCGCGCGACCACTTCACCTATCGGCTGGCGCACCGTCGACATCGTCGTCGCAGCGGTGATCGCGGTCGCATTCGGGGTCATCTTCTGGGCCTGGAACGCGGTCTGGGCGGCCACCGAGCCGGCCTTCGCGGCGCTCCCGGCGATGCAGTACCTCATCTCCGGCGTCTGGCTCATCCCCGCGGTCCTCGGCGGTCTCATCATCCGCAAGCCCGGAGCCGCGCTCTTCTGCGAGCTCCTCGCGGCCACCGTCTCTGCGCTCATCGGCTCGCAGTGGGGTCTCGACACGCTCGTGTCGGGCGCGGTCCAAGGGGCCGGCGCGGAGATCGTCTTCGCCGCCTTCCGCTACCAGAATTGGAGCCTCACCGTCGCCGCGAGCGCCGGCATCGCGAGCGCTGTGGCCGGCTGGATCCACGACATGCTCGTCTACTACCCCGACCTTGGCGCGGGCGGCTGGGCGGTCTTTCTGCCCTTCTACGTCGTCTCTGCAGCGATCATCGCGGGGATCGGCTCGTACTACCTGACCCGGTCGCTGGCGCGGACCGGCGTGCTCTCACCGTTCGCCTCAGGACGGGCGCAGAGCCGGATCTGAGTCCGGTCATTCACACGCGCGGCTGGGGGTGGCGATACCCCGGTCGCGCCGCGTGGGCGGTGCGCGGGCTCGACCTCGAGATCAGGCGAGGCGAGTCCGTGCTTCTCGCCGGCCCTTCTGGCTCCGGGAAGAGCACGGTCCTGCTCGCGATCGCCGGCCTGCTCGATCCATCGGGAGGCGGTGAGGTCGAAGGTGAGCTGCGCGTGACCGGCAGGACCGGCATCGTGTTCCAGGACCCCGACTCACAGCTCGTGATGGCCCGGTGCGGCGATGATGTCGCTTTCGGTCTCGAGAACCACTGCGTGCCGACGGAGCGCATCTGGCCACGAGTGGACGCTGCCCTGGCCGATGTGGGGTTTCCCTACCCCCGCGATCATCCGACGAGCGCGCTGTCCGGCGGGGAGAAGCAGCGGCTGGCCTTCGCTGGGGCCGCGGCACTCGCGCCGGAGATCCTGCTGCTCGACGAGCCTGCCGCGAATCTTGACGCGGATGGCGCGCGCCGGGTGCGCGAGATCATCGCCCAGGCCCGGATCCGCGGCCAGACGATCGTGCTCGTCGACCATGATCTCGCCGCGGCGCGGGTCTTGGTCGATCGGATCATCGACATCGCGGTCTTTTCCGAGGGGTCCGCTGACACAGCGGACCCAGGGGACCCAGCACCCTCGGCCCGGACGACCGCCGGTCTGGGGCTCGTGCGAGCGACGGGTGTCGCGTTCCGCTACCCGGGTGCGGAGACCTGGGCCGTCGACGGTATCGATCTCGATATCAGCGCTGGGGAAGCGGTCGCGCTGACCGGCGCGAATGGCTCGGGCAAGTCGACGTTGGCGCTTCTTGTGGCCGGCCTCCTCCGTCCGGCGCGAGGGCGAGTGACGGACCGTGCTGATCACGATCTCTGGCGCGCCGACGCCGGCGAGCTTGTCCGTCGCGTGGGTACGGTCTTCCAGGACCCCGAGCACCAATTCGTGCGCGGTCGTGTAGACGAGGAGCTGATGGTCGGGCCGCTGCGCGCAGGTGTGGATCAGGTCGACGCGGCCGCCCGTGCCGCCGAGCTGCTGGAACGGATGCGGCTTGTGGCCTTGGCCGCCGCGAACCCGTTCACGCTTTCCGGCGGCGAGAAGCGGCGCCTCTCGCTCGCGACGGCGCTCGCGACCGATCCGCCGCTCCTCATCCTTGATGAGCCGACCTTCGGGCAGGATCGCGTCACCTACGCGGAGCTCGTCCGAATGCTGCGTGAGGCTCGCGACGCTGGTCGCGGCATCCTTTTCGTGACCCACGATCGCGCGCTCGTGGCCGCGCTCGCCGACCGCGAGGTCACCCTCGTTGCGGGGCGTCGGGCCTGATGCTCTTGACGCCGGTGCGCGCCGACCCGAACGCGACGCTCGCGCGTGCGAACCCCCTCGCGAAGCTTGGCGCCGCGGCGATCGTCATGGTCGCGCTGTTCCTTTCGGTCGACCCGCTCACGCCGGCGCTCCTTCTTGCGGCGATCGCGAGCGCCGTCCCGCTCTCAGGGATCTCGGGTCGCGCGCTGC
>JANXXG010000111.1 GCA_025350745.1 Chloroflexota bacterium
CTCGGCACCAGAGGCGTGCGCGTCACGCGCGCCGGTCGTGCTGTCGCCATCGACGAAGGCGCTCCGCACGTTCGTCTGACCGTCGACCTGCCCGTCGCTGTTCGCGGCGCGCGCGCCGGAGGTCGGGTCGCCGACAATGCCCTCGCGGAGGGTGCCGCCATCGGTGCCGGCGATCGAGTTGGACGTGCTGGCTGTGATGTCGCCCGTCATCGCGTTCTTCGTGGCCGCGCCGCTGATGCCGAATGCCTTGCTCATCCGCTGGTCCACGCCGAGAGACATGAGCTTGCTCGAGTCACCGCTGCGGACCGCCGCGATCTCATCCGGTGACAGGTTGAAGCCGCGCAGTGCCGCGGCCGGGTCGGACTGAAGCTGGCGACGGAACGCCCCATCGCTGATCGCCCGCTGGATCACCGCTCCCAGGTTCTTGCTTGCCATCGCTTTGCTCCTTCTTTCCCGCTGGTGTGTTGGAGTGAGCCTGCGCCGAGCGGGAGTCCCGCTCGATACCCGCCGGCACGCCCCGGACGTGCTCTGGCTAACGTTGCCCCGGCTCGCCTCCCCTATTCAAGCTCCGGCATGTCCACCGGCTCGCTTCTGGGCCGGCACACGCCGCAGTGGACCGCGTCCTCGACGACGAGGGCCCGAAGGCCTTGATGCCTGGTACCGCGGTACACGTCGAGCACGAACGGGTGGCTGCGCGCGTGCTCGCGGCAGGCGCCACGACCGCAGAACCGACATGCCGCAAGCGCCGGGCGCTCGCACGTCCAACAGTCCACCTACGCTCCCCCAACGGCCCCGCCCAGGCCGGCACCGACATAATGGCCCGTCCGCGAGCGGAATTCACCCATAGTTTCGCCTGACGCAGTGACGAGCGCGGCAAAGTCCGACCGGCCGAGCACGCCGACGACGAGCGGCGCCTTCGCCGTCACCGTCGCCGTCCGGGGCACCCCGAAGATCAGCGCCAGCTCGCCGAACCCGTCGCCCGGCCCGAGCGTGCGGACGAACCGCCCATCCGGCAGGGTCACGTCCGCCGCGCCCTCGCGGATCAGGTAGTAGCCGCCGCCACTCTCGCCAGCCTGGACGACCACGTCGCCGGCCTCGTACCGACGGGCTTGCAGACGGGCAGCGATCGCGTCCAGCTCGCGACCTTCGAGGTCCCGGAAGAATGGGAGCGCCGCGAGCGCCGTGCGCTCGCCCAAGTCGGCGCGGATCCGAGCCGCGATCTCGTAGCGATCGCGGATCCAACGCTGGAAGTGCGACCGGTCGAGTGACCAGAGCTCGCAGTCCTCGAGGGCCTGCACGGTCGCCGTGCGTGGCGTCCCGTCGAGAAGCGCGAGCTCGCCGAAGCCGTCGCCCGCCGAGATGGTGCCGAGCACGGCCCCATCGACGGCTACCGCCTGGAGCCGCCCGGTACGGACGAGGTAGAACCGGTCGCCGGTGCTTCCTGCGGTGATGACGGTGCGCCCGGCGTCCGCGTGCTCGACCTCGAGCTGCGACGCGAGGGCCGCCAGCGCCGGACCCGGGAGACCGACGAGGAACCGCACGCGCGCGAGCATCGATATGCGCGCCTGCAGCTCGCGCTGGGTCCCGGCACGACGGCGCGCCGCGCCGAGGGCGAGCGCCGTGCGGATCGTGCCGCTGATGCGCGCGATCACGGCCACCGCGAGCGGGCCGACGAAGACGAGCACGAGCGTCGCGAGCCCGACGACACCGACCGGGCCGATCGCGAGCAGCTCGCGTGAGGCCACTGCGATGCGCGAACGCCACAGGAGGATGGACAGCACGAGCGTCGCGAGCGACGTGCCGATCGCGGTCAGGCCGAAGACCGCGAGGCCGAGCTCCGCGCGCGACCACTTCGCCCGGGCGCGGAGCTTGCGGAACGCGGCGCCGCGCACGAAGCCGAGCGCGCGCTGGCGAAGGAATGGCGCATCGAGAGCGTCGACGAGGACGTGGTAGCCATCGAGCTCCAGGATCGGCAAGAGGTTGAAGATGAATTGGAAGACGAACAGGCTCGCGG
>JANXXG010000406.1 GCA_025350745.1 Chloroflexota bacterium
CTGACCGGTCGGATCCACGCCCTCGCCAAAGAGGTTCATGGCGGTCACCGAGCCGATCACGGCGACCTGCGAGTTCACGCGGATGTCGAGGTCGGTGAAGAAGTCGCCGGCCGCGAGGGCACACTCGCGCACGAGTGGGTACCCCGGCGTCACACCGACGACGTTCGAATTCCAGTTCTGTCCGGCGGCGGTGACCTGCCAACGGCCCGCGCTCTGCTCTGCCTCGACGCCGGTGATCGTCGGGCCGAGCTGGTCGCTGATCGCGTTCATGTCATCGAGCGTGAGGTTCTGGCTCGCGACGCCCGCCCCACGGAGGCCGTTGTCACCCGTCTGCGCACCGGGTGTGACGGTGACGAGGTTCGACCCGAGCGATAGGACCTGTTGCTGCACCGTCTGCGACGCCCCGTTGCCGACCGCGACCATCGCGATGACCGAGGCCACGCCGATGATCACCCCGAGCATGGTCAGGGACGAGCGCAGCTTGTTGACGATGATCGACTGCAGCGCCGAACGGAACGAGTCGAAGAGCTTCATCTGCTCACCGACGCCACGTGCGCCACCTCGCCGGAATGGAGGTCGACCGACTGCTGCGTTCCGGCCTGCTTGAGCTCGTCTTCTGCCCGACGCGGCACCGTCACGACCTCGTCGCCGGCGACCACTCCGTCGCGCATGCGGACGATCCGCTTGCAGTGCTCCGCGACGTCGGGCTCGTGCGTGACCATGACCACGGTCTTCCCCTCGTCGTTGAGCCGCTGGAAGATCGCGAGGATCTCGGCGGTCGATCGCGAGTCGAGGTTCCCGGTCGGCTCGTCGGCGAGGATGATCGACGGATCGGTGAGGAGCGCTCGCGCGATCGCGACCCGCTGCTGCTGTCCACCGCTCAGCTCGGTCGGCTTGTGGTGCATGCGTTCGCCGAGGCCGACCGCGGTGAGCGCCGCCTTCGCGCGCGCGGTGCGGCCGCGTGGCGTGCCGCCGTAGAGGAGTGGCAGCTCCACGTTCTCGATCGCGTTGAGGCGGGGGAGGAGGTTGAACGTCTGGAACACGAACCCGATGTGCCGGTTGCGGATGGCAGCCAGCTGATCGTCGTTGAGCTCGCGGACCTTTTGGCCGGCAAGGACGTAGGTGCCCCCATCCGGCACGTCGAGGCAGCCGAGGATGTTCATCATCGTGGACTTGCCTGAACCTGACGGTCCCATGAGGGCCACGAACTCGCCGGGATAGACATCGAGGTCCGCTCCGCGCAGGGCGTGGACGATGTTGTCCTTCCCCATGCGGTAGGTCTTCGCGACCCCGCGGAGCGTGATGACCGGAGCGGCCGTTGCGGCGGCCGTTCCCGCGGTCGCGGTCATCGGCCGGGCGGCCCGCCGCCGCCGATCTGGACACCGCGGTTGGCACCGCTCGCCGCCGCCCGCGGCTGCGGCAGGACGACGACGTCCCCCTCCTCGGCGCCGGTCAACACCTCGGTGACCGTGTCGTTGCTGATGCCGAACGTCACGTCCGCGTCGACCTGCTGGCCGTCTTTCATCACCGTGAGGTAGCGGCGGCCGGTCTGGGTCTTCACCGCGAGGTTGGGCACCGTGAGCGTGTTCGGCCGGCTCGCGAGGATGACCTGGGCGGTCCCGCTCATCCCGGGCTTCACGAGGGCGTTCGGGAGGTCGATGGTGACGTCGATGCCGTAGACGGGGACACCCGATGCGATCGTCGCGACGGGGTCGAGCGACGTGACCTTGCCCGTCATCTTCGCGGTCCCGACCGCATCGACAGCGATCGTCGCGACCTGGCCGAGCTTCAGCTTCACGACGTCGGCCTCACCGACGGTGCCGTGCAAGGCCATGGAGCCGGTGTTCGCGAGCACGATGAATCCGGCGGCGCTCGCGCTCGAGACGTTCTCACCGGGCTGAGAGCTGATCGAGACGACGACTCCGGTAACGGTCGCCTTGATGCTGGCATTGTCCAGGTTCGTCTGCGCGGTCGAGACGTTCGTCTGCGCGTTCGCGAGGCTGTTCTGGGCGCTCTGCACGTTGGACGGCTGATTGTTGACCGCCGTCTGGGCGCTCTGGATGCTCTGGGCCGCCCGGACCTGGGCGCCCGCGATGTTCTGCACCGCGTTCACGTAGCTGCCTGTGATCGCGTCGGTCATCGTGGTGACGCTCGAGCCGATCTGCGTGATCCGGGCCTTCACCGCGCCCGACAGCTGGGTCTCGGTGGTGATCTGGCTCTGGAGGCCGACCAGGTCCGCCCGCGCCTGGTCGAGATATCCGACCGAGCGGCTGCTGACCGTATTGATGCTCTGCTGCGCCGAGGTCACCGAACCCTGCGCGGTCGAGATCGCGGCGGTCGGCGCGTCGAGCGCCGCGGACAGTCGGCTGACGGCCCCGGTGTACGCACTGAGTGCGCTCTGGTACGAGCCACTGGCACCGGCGGGGTCGCTCCCTGAGGCGAGCGCCGCGTCGAACGATGTGACCGCGGCAGCCAGGGTGTCCCGCGCGCTCGCGAAGTCGTTGAGCGTGGCGGTGAGCTGGGTGTTCGCGTACGACTGCGCGTTGACCAGAGTCGTGTCCGCGCTAACGAGCGAGCTGCGCGCTGCCGTCACGTCGGGCGAAGACCGCTGGCTCATGTCGTTGATCGCCTGCTGCAGCTGGATGCGCATGCCGTCGATAGAGGACGTGAATGCCGTGACATCCGGCCGGATCGAGGTGCTCAGGTTCGTAAAGGTGCTCTCCGCGGAGGCGTAGTTCGCCTTGAGCTTCGTGAGCGCCGATTGCGACGTCGCGATGTCGTTCGCGGCCGAGATCTGCGTCTGGGTGAGATTGTTCTGCGCGTCGCTGACGCCGGAGACCGCTTTGTCGTAGTTCGTCTGCGCCGCGGCGAGGTTATTGAGGGCGGTGGTGAGCGCGGCCTGCAGGTCAGTCGTGTCGAGCTTCGCGAGCGGTTGACCGGTGGTGACCTGTTGGCCCACCGCGACGAACAGCTGAGCGACCTTCCCGTTCGTCGCCGGATTCAGCTTGACGGTGCCGGCCGAGTTCACCGAGCCGGAGACCGCGACCGTCTGGGTAACCGAACCCCGGGTCACCTGCGCGGTGCGGACCACCGGTGCCTCCTGAGCGCCGCCGCATGCGGCGGCAACGAAGGCGCCGATGAGCGCCAGCGCCAGACCCCTTCCCACGTTCGCCATGGTCCCTCTTCCCTTCTTCATGCGCGGGCGTCCCCTTGCGTCGCGGTCGCGGGGCTCTGACCGAGCCGAGCGACGACGACAGCGCCGAGCGCGTACGCCAGGACCGCGAACCCGACGACCCCACCGATCGCCGGGAGCTGCGTGAGCACGTAGAGGATGGTCGCTCCGAGCAGTGCGATGAGCGCCCCCGGGATCGTGCCGGCCCACCGCCGCAACGGCCCCGCACCGAAGATGATGTCACCCAGCCGCCAGGACGCCGCGGCGAATCCGACCAGGGCGATGAGCAGGGATCCAGCGGCGAAGACCGCCATGGTCATGAGACCGACCTGCA
>JANXXG010000161.1 GCA_025350745.1 Chloroflexota bacterium
TTGATGTGCTCGACGAGCACATGGAGGTTGTCCGGGTTCACCAGACCGGCCTCGGGCGACCGGCCGAGGACGAACTCGGGATGCTGGACGATGTACTGGTCGGTCGGTGAGCTCGTCGCGACGACGAATGCGACGGAGAGGTCCTCGCGGCGCCCGGCACGACCGATCTGCTGCCAGGTCGATGCGACCGTGCCGGGGTAGCCGACGAGCACCGCCGCCTGAAGGGCGCCGATGTCGATGCCGAGCTCCAGCGCGTTCGTCGACACGACGCCGCGCACCGTGCCGTCGCGAAGGCCGCGCTCGATCGCGCGCCGTTCGGACGGGAGGTAGCCGCCGCGATAGCCACGGATGAGCTCCGGCGGCCACTGCGGCTGGGGGAACCGGGCGCGGAGGTAGGTGAGCAGGAGCTCGGTCTGGACGCGGGATTTCGTGAACGCGATGGTCTGGATACCGGAGGCCAGCAGCGTCGCGGCGATGTCGCGACCGACCAGGAGCGCGCTGCGCCGGATGCCGAGGCCGGCGTTAACGACCGGCGGCTGGATGAACGCGACGACCTTCTCGCCGCGGGGCGCGCCCGATTCGTCGATGACGATGACGTCCTCTTCGACGTGCCGGCGCGCGAGCTCTTCCGGATTCGCGATGGTGGCGGATGTGAGGATGAACGTCGGGTGCGAGCCGTAGAACGCGCAGATCCGACGAAGCCGACGCAACACGTTCGCGACGTTGCTCCCGAACACGCCCCGATAGGTGTGCAGCTCGTCGAGCACGACGTATTGCAGGTTCTCAAAGAGCTTCACCCACTTGGTGTGATGCGGAAGGATGCCGGTGTGGAGCATGTCCGGGTTCGTGATGACGACGTGCCCCGCTGACCGGATGGCCGCGCGGGCCTGCGGCGGCGTGTCGCCGTCATAGGTGAAGGTCTTGAGCTCGATCTCCATCTCGGTCGAAAGGCGCTCGAGCTCCGCCAGCTGGTCCTGCGCGAGCGCCTTCGTGGGGAACAGGTAGAGCGCGCGCGCCGAGGGGTCCTTCGCGATCGCATCAAGGACCGGCAGGTCGTAGCAGAGGGTCTTGCCCGACGCGGTCGGCGTCACCACGACCACGTGCTTCTTCTGATGCGCGACATCGAGCGCGGCGGCCTGGTGCGAATAGAGCGCGTCGACGCCTCGTGCCCGCAACGACCGCGCGATGCGGGGATCCAGCCAGTCGGGGAACGGCGCGTAGCGCGGGGCCTTCGGCGGGATCCGCTCCCAGTGGGTGACCTGGCTCAGGAACTCGGGATCCCGCTCGAGGACATCGAGGATCTGCGCCAGGCTGGTCCGCGCGGGGAACCGAACATCTGTGCGCATGTCCCGTGACGATATGGAACGTCTGTTCACCAGTCAAGGGCAGCCCACCGGAGAGAAAGTGACAGAGTGTCACTTCGTCAGTAGACTGAGCCGATGGGACGTACGACGGTCGCCGTCAACGCGCAAGGCCGGATCACGCTGCCAGCCGATGCTCGGCGGAGCCTCGGCCTAGGGGATGGCGCCCAGCTGGAGGTGCGGGTGGAGGACAACGAGATCCGGCTCCGGCCTGCTCGATTGGTCATCGCGGAGGATGCGTGGGCCTACACCGCTGAGTCGGTGGCGTCGATCAAGCGGTCGTTGGCCGATATCGCCGCCGGCCGGGTGTTCGAGCTCACCACGGCGGACCTCGACCGTGGCCGACCGAGATCTACGCGCAAGCGCTGACCCATCGCGACCCTCCCGACGCTCCGCTTCACGTCCGAGTTCCTCGAGTCGTTCGCTGCCTTCAGCAAGCCGGATCAGCGGCGCTTCACCAAGGCCCTCGAGCTCCTCGATGCGAATGAGCGCCATCCATCGCTTCGCGTGCATCAGCTGACCGGCGATCTTGCGGGATTCTGGTCTGCGAGCGCGTCCGACGAGCTGCGGCTCATGTTCCTACGAGGACCGGTGGGCCAGAAGATCGTCGTTCGCTGCTCGCGCCACTACGCCTGAACGGTGACGGCCGAGTTCGGTCTAGTGGGCGGTCTTGGTCCTGCGACGGGACATGATGTAGGCGGCAGTGACGATGATCGCGACGCCAACGAGAGTGGCCAGCATCGCCTCGAACGTACCGCTGCTCGCGTCGGGATCGATGCCGGTGAGCTGCTCGAACCAATCCACGTGCGCACCCCCAAAGCCTCGGTCGGCCTGTTTCGCTATGGTCGCTGCGCAGCCTAGCGGGGGAGGAACGACCATGCCACCGAAGACGACGAAGGCCGTCGCGCGCACCGGCGTATCGCTGGATGGGCTCGAGTGGCGGCAGCTTGGGCCATTCCGCGGCGGTCGTGTCGAGGCCGTGGCAGGCGATCCCAAAGAGCGCAACACCTTCTACTTCGGCTCGTGCGGCGGGGGCGTCTGGAAGACCACCGATGGGGGCCTCTACTGGCGCAACGTGAGCGATGGCTTCTTCAAGCGCGCCTCGGTCGGCGCGATCGCGGTCGCACCTTCCGATCCCAACGTCGTCTACGCCGGGATGGGTGAGGCCTGCATCCGGGGGAACGTCTCGCACGGAGACGGTGTCTACCGGTCCACCGATGGCGGCCGGTCGTGGACCCATCTCGGGCTCGCGGCAACGCGCAACATCGGCCAGGTGCGCGTGCATCCGCAGGACCCGGACATCGCGTTCGTCGCCGCGCTCGGCCATGCCCACGGGCCGAACTCCGAGCGCGGAATCTTCCGCACCCGTGACGGGGGCAAGACCTGGAAGAACGTGCTGTCGCGCGGCGATGCCGCCGGCGGGATCGACATCAGCATCGATCCGACGAATCCGCGGATCATCTTCGCGTCGCTGTGGGAGGCGATCCGGCGGCCCCATCAGATGATCAGCGGTGGCGCGGGCAGCGGCCTCTTCAAGTCGACCGACGGCGGCGACACGTGGATCGAGATCTCGCGGAATCGGGGCCTGCCAAAGGGCATCCTCGGAAAGATCGGCATCGCGGTGTCGCCTGCGCGGCCCGATCGCGTCTTCGCGTTGATCGAAGCGACCGATGGCGGCGTGTTCCGCTCCGAGGACGGCGGCATGTCGTGGTCGAAGGGCTCGGAGGATCGCGAGCTCCGCCAGCGCGCCTGGTACTACACCCACATCTTCGCGGACCCCAAGGATGCCGAGACCGTGTGGGTGCTCAACGTGGACGCGTATCGCTCGAGCGACGCGGGAAAGACGTTCACCCGGCAATCGGTACCGCACGGAGACAATCACGACCTGTGGATCGATCCGAACGATCCGCTGCGGATGATCGAAGGCAATGACGGTGGCGCGACGGTCTCGTTCAACGGTGGCGCGTCGTGGTCGAGCATCTACAACCAGCCGACGGCCGAGTACTACCACATCACCGCGGACGCGCAGACGCCGTATCGCCTCTACGCGGCGCAGCAGGACAACTCGTCGATCTCGTCACCGACGCGCTCGGCGCTGAGCGGGATCCTGTGGCAGGAGTGCTACGAGGTGGGTGGCGGCGAGGCCGGGCACATCGCGGTACGGCCGGACGATCCGAACATCGTGTTCGCGGCGGATCACGCTGGTCTCCTGACCCGCCTCGATCGCCGGAGCGGCCAGATCCGCACGATCAACGTGTGGCCGGACGCCACGAGCGGCATCGCGGCGAAGGACATCAAGTACCGATTCAACTGGACCGCGCCGGTCTTCCTGTCGCCGCACGACCCGGACGTCCTCTACACGGCCTCGCAGTACGTGCACCGGTCGCGCGACGAGGGCTCGTCATGGGATCGCGTGAGCCCTGACCTGACGCGCAACGACAAGCGGACGACCGGCGACTCCGGCGGGCCGATCACCCTCGACCAGACCGGCGCGGAGTACCACGCGACGATCTTCGCGTTCACCGAGTCACCGCTGCAGCCCGGTGTGCTGTGGGCCGGGAGCGACGACGGCCTCATTCACGTCTCGCGCGACGACGGAAAGAAGTGGTCGAACGTCACGCCGTCGATCATTCTGGCGCAGACGCTGATCAGCATCATCGAGCCGGGTCAGCACGAGGCCGGCACGGCCTATGTCGCCGCGAACCGTTACAAGCATGACGACTTCCGGCCGTACATCTACAAGACCGAGAACTTCGGTCGCACCTGGTCGATGATCACATCCGGCATCCCGGCCGATACCTTCGTGCGCGCGGTCCGTGAGGACCCGGAGGTCGCCGGCCTGCTCTACGCGGGCACCGAGGTCGGCCTCTATGTCTCGCTCGACGGCGGCTCGCGCTGGCAGCGCTGGCAGGGCCGGTCGCTCCCGGTGGTCCCGCTCCATGACCTGATCGTGAAGGACGGCGACCTCGCGCTCGCCACGCACGGGCGGTCGTTCTGGGTGTTCGATGACCTCACCCCGGTGCGCGAGCTCGCCCGCAAGCGGGCCACCGGACACGCCCGGCTGTTCACGCCGCGGACGACCGCACGCTACAAGTCGTACGGCGGCTTCGGGTCGAAGTCGGAGACCGCTCCGATGAAGAACTACCGCTACCCGGGGGGGAGCCAGTACGCGACGCTGGTCGAAGAACGGCCGAACGGCGACAAGGTCGAGCTCCCGCTCGATGCCGGGCGGAACGCGCCGGAGGGCGTCATCGTGACGTACTTCCTTGCTGCCGCGCCGAAGCAGATCAGCCTCACGTTCCTCGATGGCCGTGGCAAGACCATCCGGTCGTATACGAAGCGGCCGGTCGATGCGGATCCGAAGGACAAGGAGCCGCGTGTCTCCGTCGAGCCGGGCATGAACCGGTTCGTCTGGGACATGCGTTACCCCGACGCGGCCAAGATCGACGACGAGCCGCTCGTCATGGACCAGCTCGAAGGAGCGCTCAAGGGGGCCGTCGCCTCACCCGGGTCCTACACCGTCCGCCTCGACGTAGACGGCTCGAAGAGCGAGGCGCAGTTCGACATCGTGAAGGACCCGCGCATCCGGGCGACGCAGAAGGACTTCGAAGCACAGTTCGCCCTGCGGATGAAGCTCCGCGATCTGCTCGATCGCGACCACCGAGCGGTGAACCGCCTGCGCGAGGCGCGCCGCGATCCGCGTACGACCGCCGCGGCGAAGCGCGCGCTCGACGCCATCGAGAGCCAGCTGATGCAGCCGAAGGCGAAGAGCCGTCAGGACACGCTGAACTTCGGCGTCCGCCTGAACCATCGGATCGGGTCGCTCATCGCCTCCATCACGACGGCGGATGCCGCCCCGACACGGCAGGCCGCCGAGCTCGCCGCCCAGCTCGAGACCGAGCTCACGAAGCTGGAAAAGCGCCTCGCCGCCGCCATCGGCCGGAGGGGCCGGGCGAAAGCGGCGTAGTCCGCGTGCGAGCGCACTGATACCGAAACCCCACCTCCAGGGGTGAGCATGCCTGGCCGCTTTCGCCGTTATGTCGGCAGAAGCGGGAGGTGGGACAGATGCGCGGACTTCGAATGGTGCTCGCCGCGATCCTGGCGGCGGGGATGTTGGCGTCGGTCGCGACACCCGTCAGCGCGAACGACACGCCCAACCTGGATGAGGTCATCCCTCCGGGTCCCGGCATGGCCGACCTTCGCAAGGCCATCGACGAGTTCCGCGCCGCGATCTCCGACCTTAAAGACGCCTGCCGCGCCGAGCGCGAGGCGCCGCAGCTCGACGTGACGACCGCGCGCAAGCGCACGCAACGACCGGAACAGACCGAGTGCGAAAAGGCCCTGAAGTCCCTCCGGGCGGAGTTCCAGACGATCAAACAGAAGGCCCTTGAGTTGGAGCACGCGTATCGCGCCGACGTCGTTCACCGCCAGGACGAGGCCAAGGCGGTCGCAAAGGCGAAGGAAGAGGTGGCCAAGCAGAAGCTCGAGCAGGCCCAGAAGGAAGCCGAGCGGGCGGCCCTCAAGCCGGCCACGAAGCCTCAATTCTCCGCCGCCGACGACATCGCGAAGAGGCGTCACACGCTCGAGGAGCAGCTGAAGAACGTTGATGCGACGGTCGCCTACAAGCAGGGTCTCCTGAAGCAGTCCGTCGACGCCGCGGCCGAGTATCGCGCGAAGGCCGCGCTGCTGAGCGGGCCTGACCGGGAGAAGTACCTGGCGAAGGCTGCGCAGGCCGACAAGGAGGCAGCGCAGTGGGCCGGCTACGTGCGCGAGTACACCGCGCAGCACAACGAGCTCGTCGCCGCGCTCGCAAGGCTCGGCACCGTCGCCGCGCCGAAGCCGGAGGACGCCGCCTCGAAGCGCGCGAAGCTCGAGCAGACCCTTAAGGGGCTCAACGAGAAGATCGCCAATAAGTGGTCCGAGTCGGATCGCAACGCCACGCTCGCCGCCGACCTGCGGAGCCAGGCCGCGGCTGCGACGTCCGATGAGCTTCGCGCCAAGCTCCTCGCGAGGGCGGCCGAGGCCGACCGGGCGGCCGACGAGTGGGCAAAGCTTGCCCACCAGCTCGAGGACCAGCGCGACGAGCTCCAGAAGCAGCTGGACGCGCTGACTACGCTCAAGACCTGAGCCGCGCACTCGCGTTCCTCGTCGTCATTGCGCTCCTGTATCGCTTTGTTCTGGGTCATCGACGTTCGCTAGCGCAGTTGATACCGGTCGAGCGAGCAAAGCCGACAGCCGCCGGAGTGCTGTGGGTGAGCGGGTCGGTCCGTCGGTCGGAGGCGATTCTTGGCACTGCTCAGTGGACGTGAGGCGGTTTCGCTCGGGCTGACCCACCGTTGAGTCCGACCAGGTGCCCGAAAACAATCGCGGCGAGATAGCCGACTGAACACGAGGGGTCTATCTGCACAGTCCTACTTTGCGTGGATGCCAGGCAACTTGCCGTCGATTGACTCGGTAGTTGAACGACTCGGATGACGGGGACGGATCGCCACCGGAGCACGCTCGAGAACTATCGAGCCGTCGGCTGGTTATTCCGATCGTCGCAGCAACAACACTCTTGATCCCGCTCATTTGGCTTGCCATGGCCGTCGATCCGTATACGCACTGATCGCGAGGACGATCCGAGAAATGGTCGCGATCGCTTAGTGGCGCACGGTGAGGAAGGTCGCCCCGAGATAGTGTCTACTCACTGTGCGCCGACCTCCGCCGCTAGCTGAAGGCCCTGCAACGTGAAGGGGCCTTCGTCGTTCGATTGGCTCCGGTTCTGCTCAGCGTGGTTCCTTTTTGTGACACTCATCGCGTATCAGCTCGCTGCTGACGCCTTTGGGCTCCCAGGGGCGTCATTGTCCGCGGTCGGGACCCAGCTACCGACCTGGCTTTTGCCTGCAGAGGTCATTGTCGGTATCGCGTGGACAGTCCTATTTCTCCATCGGCTTCCTCGCCACATCCCTCAAACGTTTCGAAGGCGGTCCGCGAGAAGGCGACCGGAGTAGGCGAGACCCAACCGCGCCGCGGGCCTCACCTGGGTCGCCAGCGACTGTCCGCCTCTCGCGAGCCACGACAGCCGAGGTACCTAGTCACCGAACTGGAAGATCCATCGAGCGCAGGATGTCGGCAAGCTCCTTCCGGTGGGTCTCGCTCAACGCCGTGAGTGGCATTCGCGGCGGGCCGCAGCGTCGACCGAGGAGCTCGACCGCCGCCTTCGCCGCCGCGGGCTGGGCCGTCCGCCGCGCGAAACGGCGGAATTCCGCCCACAGAGCAAATAGCCGGCGCGCCTCGACGAGGTCACCCTTGACCATCGCGAGGTAGGTCCCCTTGATGATCCTCGGTATGAAGTTCGATTGGGTCGAGCTCACCCCGACCGAACCGAGTGCCAGCGACGCGACCATCGACTGATCCGATCCGCTGAAGATCTGCAGCCGCCCGGATGCGAGCGCGATGAGCTCCGCATGCTCCTGGATCGTCATCGCGCCCTGCTTGATCCCGACGTAGCCGTCGATATCTGCGAGGCGCGCAAGGAGCGACGGTGCAAGGCTCGGGGTGATGTTCGGATTGTTGTAGAGGAGGAGCGGAAGCTCCGTCGACTGGGCGATGGCCTCAAAGTGACCGATCGTGTCGCCGTCCGTGGGCTCGATCATCCCGTAGGGGGGCGTGATCATCGCCCCGTCGGCACCGGCCTCGGCGGCCGCCTCGGTGTTGCGAATCACCTCAGCGGTCCCGGCCGCCGCGGTGCACACGACGACAGGCACGCGTCCGCGAGCGGCCGCGACGGCCGCACGGGTCAGCTCTTCGCGCTCGCGTCGCTTCATGGTCGCGTACTCGCCGTAGGTGCCGGCAACAACGATCCCATCGAGGCCCTCACCGATGAGGTAGTCGACGTTCTCGGTGACGGCCTCGGTGTCGATGGACCCCTCCGGAGTGAATGGGGTCAGGAACACGGTGTAAACGCCGACCAGCCGCTTGCGCAGGGTGTCGTGCTGTCTTCCGGTCATAACGCTCTGACCATCCCCCCGTCGACGAGGATGCTCTGTCCGGTGATGTACCCCGCCGCCTCGGAGGCAAGGAACGAGACGAGCGCGCCCACC
>JANXXG010000412.1 GCA_025350745.1 Chloroflexota bacterium
AAGGGCTCGCGGTTCCCGAATCCGGAGGGGCTGTCCCTGAAGACCTTCGGGGCGCACTTTGCGCAGGTCGAGGTCGACGTGCGCACCGGCGAGATCTTCGTCGAGCACGTCGTCGCGGTGCACGACATCGGCCGGGTCATCAACCCGCTCCTTGCGGCGTCACAGGTCGAGGGTGGCGTCATCCAAGGGCTCGGCTTCGTCCTGTCCGAAGAGCGCATCGTCGATCGTCCGACCGGTCGCGTGTTGAACGGGAATCTCGAGGGCTACAAGGTACCGACCGTTCGCGACGTCCCCCGCATCACCGTTCGCTTCACCGAGGACGCCGACACGAAGGCGAACAACATCGGAGCGAAGGGCCTGGGCGAGCCACCGATCATCCCGCTGCCCGCCGCGATCGCGAACGCCGTCGCCAACGCGATCGGCGTTCGGATCTACACCGCGCCGCTGACCCGCTCGCGGGTCCTCGCGGCGCTGGCCATTCGCCCATGAAGCCGTTCGCCTACGCGCGGCCGAAGACGGTGTCCGAAGCGGTCGCGCTCGCGCGCGGCGGCGCGACCGTGATGGCCGGCGGCACCGATCTGCTCGGCCTGATGAAGGATGGGATCGCCGCACCGGAGCGGATCGCCGACATCGGGGGCATCGAGCCACTGCAGGGTTGGTCGCGGACCAAGGGCAAGGGCCTTCGGATCGGCGCGCTCGTGCCGCTCGTCGAGCTGGAGACATCCGTGGAGCTCGCGCGCTCCATTCCGATCATCCACGCGTCGCTCGCGCCCGCGGCGACGCTGCAGCTGCGCACGATGGGCACCGTGGGTGGGAACCTCCTCCAGCGCAATCGCTGCTGGTACTTCCGCGACGAGGCGTACCCCTGCTGGCTCAAAGGTGGCGTCCGCTGTTTCGCGATCGAGGGTGACAGCCGGATGCACGCGATCGTCGGTGCGGAGGAATGCGTCGCCGTCGCGCCCTCCGATCTGGCGCCGGCGCTCATCGCCTACGACGCGGTGGTCGCGCTGACCGGACCGCGCGGCCAGCGCACGATGCCGCTTGCGGACCTCTTCGTGGCACCGCACGGTCGCGTACGGCGCGAACACGTGATCGCGCCCGATGAGCTGCTCGTGGAGGTGCGCGTGCCGGAGAACGCGATGAGCCGGCGCGGCGCTTTCGAGAAGGCGATGGAGCGGAAGACCTGGAGCTTCGCGACCGTGTCGGTGGCTGTCTCGGCGAAGGTGATCGGCGGCGTCGTGAAGGACGCGCGCATCGTGCTCGGCGGCGTCGCTCCCGTCCCGTGGCGCGCCCGGGATGCCGAAAAGCTGCTGGAGGGTCGCGCGCTCGATGACGCGGCCTGTCAGGCCGCGGCGGATGCCGCGCTGGAGCGGGCCGAGCCACTGAAGGACAACGGCTACAAGGTCCCGCTCGCGCGCGAGCTCGTCCGGCGGACATTGCAACGGCTGGCGTGAGCGACGATCCGCTTCTCATGCGCCTTGAGCTCGAGAACCAGATCGCGGTGGCCCGCGCGTTCCTCCGTCCAGGCGACGATCTTGCGGAGCGCTACGGCACCTCTGTCGACGAGGTCGCCGGTCTGACGCGCTCCCGGTGCGCTGCATGGGACTTCCCGCTGTTCAATCGCGCCATCGGCGCCGATGTCCTCGCTCCGATCGACCGCGTGAAGATCGACGCGATCGTTCGTGACTACGCGGGGTATCAGCGGACAGCGTGTGTCGAGGTCTATGACTCGATCACTCCGCCGACAACGCTCGCGGCTCTGGTGGCCTCGGGCTTCGCCGATTCGGGGCACGGGTACGAATCGCACGTGCTCGAGACTGATGCTCCGGTCGAGGTCGAGATCGCCGGCGTGACCGTCCGCCGCTGTGGCCCCGATGAATACCGCAGGTTCGCTGAGCTCGTCCGTGACGGATTCGGGTTCGGTGACGGTGACCACGTCGGAGACTTCATCGCGGATCTCACGGTCTCGGGGTTGCGGATGATGGGTCCGAACGGCGGCGCGTTCATCGCCTCCGTCGGCGGGGAGGATGCCGGCACGGGGGAGCTCGTGCTCACCGATCGGGTCGCCGGCTGCTATTCGGGAACGGTCGCGGAGCGGTTCCGCGGCCGCGGCATCCAGAAGGCCCTGATCGCAGCTCGCGTTCGCGCCGGCCTCGAGCGCGGCAAGCGGATCTTCATCTCGCAGACCGATCCGGACAGCCCGAGCGGCCACAACCTGCACGATCTCGGCTTCCGCACCCTCTATCGGGCCCGCTGGTTCACCCGCCCATTGTCTTGACGACCCATCTCACCGCCGCGGAGGCCCGCACCCTGTCGCTGCACGCGCAGGGCTTCATCGGTCCGGCAGACGACGGAGTGCCCGCGATGTTGAAGCGGGTCGGCGCAGTTCAGCTGGACACGATCTCGGTCCTCGCCCGATCGCACGAGCTCGTCGCATATGCGCGGCTCGGTCCGGTGGGCAGGCCGGCGGTCGAGGCCGCGTACTGGGGCCATCCGGCCCGCGCCTTCGAGGCCCTGGCCCACGCGATGTGCATCCTGCCGATCGAGCTCTGGCCGCATTTCGCGGCGCGGCGCAGACAGAGCGCGCGCCGGATCCACCCGCGTCGCCCGCCAGAGGCTCGCGCGATGCGCGAGGTGCTCGCGGAGCTCCGGGCTCGGGGCCCGCTCACCGCGACGGACCTGGGCGGGTCGCGGAGCAAGGCGCCGCGGCCCGAGAACGTCTGGTGGCATTGGTCGGCCGAGAAGATCGCGCTCGAACGGCTGCTCGCGATCGGTGAGGTCGTCTGCGTCGAACGCCGCGGCTGGAAGCGCGTGTACGACCTGGCCGAGCGAGCCATCCCAGCTCGGCTGCGCGTGAAGGACGAGGACGACGAGACCTGCCGGACCGCGCTCATCGCGCTCGCGGCGGCCCGGCTTGGCGTGGCGACGTTGAGCGAGCTTCGTGATCACTTCGGGTGGCCCGGTGCCGGCGGCATGACCCTGGTCCAGGCGCGGGCGGCCGTCGACGGCGCGAGCCTCGTGCCGGTGACGATCGAGGGCTGGACCACGGACGCGTGGACCTCCCGCTCCGCGCTGGGCGCCCTGTCCGCCGGGATCCGTGGCGCGCGGCGCACCACGCTGCTGTCGCCGTTCGACTCCCTCATCTGGGACCGGCCGCGCACCCAGCGTCTGTTCGGCTTCACCCACAAGTTCGAGGCGTACGTGCCCGCTCCCGATCGCGTCCACGGGTACTTCGTCATGCCCGTCCTGGCCGGCGGCAAGATCGTCGGCCGGGTCGACCCCGGTCGCAGCGGCACGACGCTCGTGGCGAAGCGGGTCAGCGGCGACGTCGCGGCGGCTCCGCAGATCGCGCGCGCGCTGCTCGAGGCCGCCCGCTGGGTCGGTTGC
>JANXXG010000194.1 GCA_025350745.1 Chloroflexota bacterium
TCATCCTGGGCGTACATGAGCACGACGCTCTTGACGTTCAGCTTGCTCTTCGCGACGTTCACGGTCTGCGGGATCGCGGTCGACTCACCGAGCGACGCGCGGAAGATGTAGTCACAGAGCCCATAGCTGCACTTGCCGACGATGCCGTCGCCGGTGTTCGAGATCGCGATGACCGGGGTTTGCGCGCTCTGGGCGACCGGATGCGCCGCCACCGCCGTGTTCGAGAGCGTCGGGCCGAGGATCGCCACGACGCGGTCCTGGCTCACCTGCTTGCGGAAGGCGGTCACACCGCCGTCGGTCGTCGACTGGTCGTCATCGGTGACCAGGACGAGGTTCGCGCCGTTCGCTCCCCCCGCGGCGTTGACCCGCGCGATGGCGAGCTCGGCGCCGTTCTTCTGCGCCGGGCCGTACACGTTCCCGACGCCGGTGAGCGAGATGACCAGACCGACCTTGATGTCGGCCTTCTTGGCCGCGCTCGCCGACGGCGCGGTCGTCGCTCCCGTGGTCGCGGTACCGCCGCATGCGGCGATCGTGATCGCGAGCGCGCCGAGCGCGCCAAGAATGCGCCGATCCATCTGGATCCCCCTCAATGCCGCGTTCCGCAACGCGCAAGATCACCGCCAGTCTAGTCGGGGGTCATCCGCCGGGTGCGTCCCGCTCTGTTCGCTCGTATCATCTCGGCCACGGAGGGGAGTCCCATCCCAGCAAATTCTCGGGGGGTATTGACCGCATGAAGTCCGGTGGTTTCCCGTGCCGCTTCGCCGGCTGCGACGTCCGGTTCCAGGTGCTTGACCAGTCCTCGATGCAATCACTGCTCGCAGCGAGCGAGCAGCGCACGACCCACGAGGTCACGGCGCACAGCTACAACCACGTGAAGATCGAGGACACCCCGCCGAACTACGCGAAGGGGCCGCTCAAGGTCCGGCGAGTCGACTACATCTAGGCCCTCGCCCTCGCTGACAGTTCGTACATCTTTCGCGCTCCCGGCACGTCATCCGCTACGTGCCGCTCACATGGCAATGGTCGCTTTCGACGGATTCGCCCCGGCCGGCACCGATGATCGGGCACTGGTCGAACGGATGATCCGACGTGACTCCGACGCGCTCGCGGAGCTGTACGACCGCCACGGCCGCGTCGTCTTCGGGCTCCTGCACCAGATGCTCCCGAGCCCCGAGGCCGCCGAAGAGGTCTGCCAGGACGTATTCCATCGCCTCTGGAAGGCCGCCGGTTCGTACCGCGGTGATCGGGGCGCAGTCCGCACCTGGCTGCTCGCGATCGCGCGCAATGCGGCGATCGATTGGCGCCGCACGCGCGGCAAGCGGACGGAGCGCGAATGCGAGCTCGGACCCGAAGCGCTATCCATGACCGGTCCGACGTCCGTCGAAGACGTGGTCGCGGAACGCCTGCGCGCGGAGCGGATGCGGTCGCTGATCGCGCTCCTTCCCGACGAGCAGCGTCAATGCATCGAGCTCGCATTCTGGCACGGGCTCAGCCAGAGCGAGATCGCGCTCCACACGGCCAGCCCCCTTGGGACCGTGAAGAGCCGCGTGCGGCTTGCCATGGAGAAGCTCCGAGCCGGACTCGCTGAGGCTTAGGTCCGGCTGAAGCGGTAGCCCTCGCCACGGACGGTCTCGATGTAGCGGCTCCGCTTGGCGTCATCGCCCAGCTTCGCCCGCAGACGGCGAACGTATTGCTGGACCACGTTGCTCGATGTGCCGAGGGTCGATCCCCAGAGCAGCTCTTCGAGACGGGACTTGCTCACGACAGCGCCGGCGTTCGACGCGAGGATCCAGAAGAGACCATGCTCGAGCGGGCTCAGATCGACCCGCCGACCGCCGATGCTGACCGTACGGGCGAGGATGTCCACCTCGATGTCGCCGAGCCGGACGGCCGCGATCAGGTCGATCCCCTCCGCGTAGCTGCGTCGGATGAGGGCCTGCGCGCGCGCGACCAGCTCCTCGGGCAGGAACGGGACGTTCAGGATGTCGTCTGCACCACGCTCGAATGCGCTGAGCTTCTCGCTCATCTCGCCGTTCCTGGTCACCGCGATCGTCGGCACTCGCCGCGGCAGCCCCGGGCGGCAGAGGAGATCGAGCGCGGCACCGCGCTCCACATCAAGGTCGACGAACGCGAGGTCAGGGTCCCAGTCGCGTAGCGTGGCCGGGAGCTCGCGGACGCTTTGAATGTGCCGCACGACGTACGTGCCGTGGGTCAGTGCGAATTCCGCGCCGCCAGCGAGCTCCCGG
>JANXXG010000274.1 GCA_025350745.1 Chloroflexota bacterium
CGAGCCCGCGCTACGACCAGGAAGTCAGCTGCGAGATCGCGCGGCTCATCGGCAATGCGCCCGGCGCGCAGAACGTCGTGATGAGCGGGACCGCAACGAGGGACTTCTCTTCGTTCCCGACGTACATCCTCGCGGCCGGCAAGATGGTCTCGGTAGGCGTCCGAAAAACGCCCACTTGGTCGAAGCTCACGACCTGCCCGGTCTTCCGCAAGGACGGCTCTATCTTCGCGCAGGGCGCCGGCCTGAGTCGCGACCCAGGGACGGGCTTCTCCGTGCCGTACCTGGACCTCCCAGACGAGGAGGAGAAGGTACTGCGGCAACTCGACCGCAAGGCGAGCACCACGGAACTCGCCAAGGTGCTGTCACCTGAACTCGCGGAGATCCTCGGACGCGCGGTGGTGCCGGGCCGCCGCTTCCCCACGGATCCGGTGTCGACGGCGGGAGACCTGTATCGGTTGATGTTCCTGAAGGACGCCGACAGCGGCGACCAGAAACAGCTGGACCGCCTCGCGGTCCGCGCCTTCGCCCACAAGTTCAAGGACACGCTCACCTATCGCTGCACGCTCCGGGGCCACAGCGATCCGCGCACTGGCCTCGTGTGGGCCGTCGACACGATGGTCCGCATCAAGGACGAGGTCTGCGAAGTCGACGAGCCGATGTGGATCGCCTCGCGAAAGTTCTCGTTTCGGGACGGCCAGGGAGCCGTGACGGAACTGGAATGTTGGCGTCCCGGCTCATTCACGATCGACACGAACGAGGACGAAGCGACATGACTCTCGGTATCGTCAAGCTCGGCGCGTCTCGACTCTCAGACTCCGGTCTGCCGATCGTCACCGCCACGGACCAGATCGGGGACGGGACGCGCGAGGTCGAGCACTTCGGGGAGATCGACCACTTCAACGGCCTCGGGCTCACGGCCCGCCCGTTCCCGGCGAACGACTCCGGCCACGCCGAGACCCTCGTGGACCGCAACGTCGCGGGCACGACAGGCGTGGCCATCGGCGGGCGCGACGAGCGCTGCGCGGACATGTACGGGGCGCTGGGCCCCGGAGATACCTGCGTCCACGCCACCGGCCCGAGCCACTCCGCGCAGATGATGTGCAAGGAGGACGGCTCCGTCACGATGGTGACGACCGACGACGGCACCGCGACGGGCCGCTCGGTTTTCTGGCAGACCGACAAGGACGCCTTCCGCGGCGTGGCCCCGTGGGGGCGCCTCACGTTCGATGCCACGGGCTTCCACGTCCGGCACCACACGGGAGCCCGCATCGACCTCGGGGGCGTTGGCGGGCTGCCTGCGCCCCTGGACAGCATGGGGGCGTACGTCTCGATCTCTGCCCCGGTCCTGCGCCTCACGGGCGGCGCGGTGGCCATCGGGCAGGGCCTCGGGGACGCGGCTGCCAAGGCCACCCCGACCCTCGCGGTCCTGGCAGCCATCGCGACGAGCCTTACGGCCATCGGGGCGGCCCTGAACGGGATCAATGTGGCCCTCGTCCCGACCGGCTCCGCGAGCGTCGCAGTGACCCCGGCAACTGCGGCCATCGTGGCGGCAGTCAGCGCCATCTCCACCGCGGCAACGCTCATCCCTGCCACCACCGTGACGGTCGCCTGATGGCCTGCACGCTGGCGCCGCTCCCGCCGTTCCCGGTGTTGCCACCCGGCATCACGCTCGGAGTCTCGATCCCGTCGCCGCCGTTCAATCTGACGTTCTGCTGCAAGATTCTCGATTTCGGGCCATCCACGATCATCCCGCTGGGGTTCGGGCTGAGCATCGCTGCGGCGGCCATCATCGGCACCGAGATCGCGCTGCTCGAGTCGTACTTCGACGCCATCCCGATCAAGTGCCCCCGCGAGGCATCGTAAACAGCCATGCCGCAAGCTTTTGATGGGGCCTTCGCGGATCAGCCCTTCGGACTCGGGACCCCTGTCGCAGCCGTCGCGCCACCGAAGGGCGAGATCACGCTGTCACGGTTCATCGATCCGGTGACGAGCGACTTCGCCATCAACGAAGCGACGGGACACCTCCAGGAGATGCCATCCGTGCGGCAGCGATTCCTGATCCTCGCATCCACGATCCTCGGGTCGTCCTCGGTGCTGCCGAACCTCGGCATCGACCTCCCGGTCCTCATCGACGACACCTTCGCGCGGCGTGTCGATGTTTCCGTCCGCGCCTCCGCACGGCATATGACCGACGTGGAGCGAGTGGCCCGCATCGATCGCGTCGTCGTGGATCCTGGCTCGCTCGGGCGCGTCGCCGTTCGCATCGAATATTTCGACTTCACCCTCGGCCAAGCTGACTCGGTGACGACCCCATGAACCTCAACGCAACTCAGGTCTACGTCCCGAAGAACGCCGACGAGCTGCGGGACAACTGGCTCCGTGACATGCGGCTCGAGGCGCTTGCGCTCGGACTGCCGGAGCCGCCGATCCAGCCTGGGACAGACCTCTACATCCGCGCCACGGCGAACGCGAACGCGGACCTGATCCAGTACGCGAACATCGCCATCGCGGACGCCGGTACCGATGTCCTGTCGGCCACCAAGGACGACCTCGAGGAGAAGCGTAAGGGCTACGGCCTGCCGGAATCGAAGCCGTCGCCGAGCACAGGCAAGCTCACGGTCTCGATCGTCGGCGGCGGATCGGCGACGCTGTCGAGCGCTCACCAGTTCGTCTTGCCGAACGGCAAGCGCGGCAAGGTCTCCGCGGCTGTGACGGTGAGCGACGGGCAGACGGTTCCGGCCGTGACCATCGACACAGGCATCGACGCGAACCTGCCGGCGGGCGCAAAGGTCCGCTTCGTCAGCCCGCCGCTGAACGTCAAGACCGAGGCCGTCGTGGCAACGGGTGGACTCACGGGCGGCCTCGACACGGAGAGCGACGACCGGAAGCGGGCCCGCATCCTGAACGAGCTCGGGCACCTCCGCGCCGCTGGCAACTGGTCGCAGAAGATCGAAGCGTCGCTCGATGCGCTGACGAGCCTGCAATACGCCTTCGACTATCCGGCGCTCGGTGGCCCAGGCTCTGAGAAGGTCGCGCTGATGCGGGACTTCGACGTCGCGAATCAGGACTACTCACGCGAGGTCGATGCCGCCGATGTGGCGATCGTGCAGGGCTACATGGACGACGTCTTCGGGCTCCCGTTCGAGCTCGTCGTGCAGAGCGTCAAGAATCAGCCGGTCGACGTGGCCATCAAGCTCGCGCTCCCGGAGTTCTCCACGAAGGCATGGGCGAATCGCCCCTCCTGGCCGTTGCTAGCGGGCGGCGATACGCGAGTCTCCGTGACGGCGCACTCCGGAGCGAGCGTCACCGTGAACGCCTCGACGACGACGCCCCCGGTCGATGGTGTTACCAAGATCGCATGGTGGTCGCCTGCGACGCTGGAGTTCTACGATCGCACCGTGCTAGCCCATTCCGGCAGCTCCGGGGCTTGGGTTCTCACGCTCGATGCGACGCCGATCGACAGCGCCGGCAACGCGATTACGAACGGAGACTACATCTCCCCGAGCGCCGTCAATCTGAACCTCTACGGCGCCGCCTGGCGGGACGCGATGCGCGGGCTCGGACCTGGAGAGAACACCGTTTCCGCGGCTCTGTTGCCGCGCGCCGCGCGTCGGCCGTTCACGAGCGAGCGCTACCCGAGCGACCTGACAATCAAGCAACTCGAGGCCGTCGTAGCATCGTCCGCGGAAGTCGCGAACGCGGACTACAGCTACACGAGCGTCACGACGCCCACCGTTCCC
>JANXXG010000416.1 GCA_025350745.1 Chloroflexota bacterium
CGCGTTCACCGCGGGCACGATCACAGTCACCCGTACCCCGGCGAGCGCAAGCTTTTGCCGGATCACTGACGTGACGTATGGCCGGATGGCGGTCCTCGCCCCCGACCAGTCGTTCGCGACGATCGTGGGGGAGAGCGGCCAGTTCGTGGTCACGAGTACGACCTTCCCCGGCATCTGCTCCATCGAGGTGACGACCACGAACATTCCCGCGACCGGAGCGGTCGCGCAGGTCACCACGAGGATCATCGGTCCTGCCAACAAGCTCGGCATCGTCGCCGGCGCTGCGAGCACGCATCCGGCATCGGTCACCGGCGCGTGCACCGTTCTCGGGGTCGCCGGCGGGAGCAATGACAACCCGAGCTGCACCGTCGTCGTCGTCGATGTGCAGGACATCAACGGCAATCGCATCAGCGCCGACAGCACGCGCGTCGTGACGGCGACGCTGGATCCGGCGACCTGCTCTGGCGGCGCGCGCGGAGGCGTCAACATCGCTGCCGGCAGCACCGGCAGCGCTTCGACGACGGACGCTCCAGTGACCGTTTCCCGGGGCCGGGCGACCTTCGTGCTCGCCAGTCCGAGCGCGTACCTCGCCTGCCGGGTCTCGTTCACGACGCCTGGGCTCGCGGGTGCGAACACGACCGAGGTATGGACCGCGAACTAGCTGGTCGTCTTGGCGGCTAGTCTCCAATCGCATGCGGAGTTTCGCGCGACGTTTCGCGTTTCGTGACTTCGGCGCTGCAGATCAGGTCGCGGCTCTCGCGGCCGTTTGGTTGACGATGTCGTGGGCCGTCGCGGACTACTACGACTTCTACAGCCTCCGGCACTGGTGGGCTGTTCCGATCCTGCTCGCCGGCGCCATCGCAGGGGGCTTGATCCTCGCTCGACAGGCGCTCGGTCCGGCCGCGGCGCTCATCGCCGGCGTTGCAGCAGGCCTCGCCGAACACGCTTGGCGCACGCCCGTCACTCAAAGCGACACCCTGTGGAACATTCGTGGCGCATTCAACCTATTGCGCACCGGCCAGAACCCTTACGGCGTGCTCATCGAGAACGGCGTACCTCCCGGCACGTTCCAGGGCCCGGTTCCTCCTGCCTTGTTCGCATATCCGCCGGGTCCGTTCATCGTCTACGGGCCGGCGATCACGTTGGGCATGGACTTGTCCACCGTCGAACGAGTCTCAGCGATCTTGACGATCCTGCTCATCGCTGCGCTTGCGTGGCGCGTCGGCCCGGGGAGGGCGGCACTTGGGGCGACGCTGTTCGGCACGTTCACCTACGCATCATTCCGGGCTCTCGATTCAAGCAACGACACGACCATCGGATTGCTCTTCATCGTTGGAACGCTGCTCCTGTGGCAGTGGGAACGTCGAGGAAGGTGGGCCCGCGAGGCCTACGTGGCGGCAGTCCCCGTCTTCGCGCTGGCGTTGCTCTCAAAGCAGCTTGGGTGGTTCATCTATCTTCCCATTGCGCTCCACCTCTGGTTCGATCCTCCGGGCGGCCGACGGCATGTGATGCTGACCGCCGCACTTGCTGCCGCGGCGATATTGCCGTTCTTTGTTTGGGGGCCGGCGGCGCTCGTCGGTGCCTTCATCCTGGGCGTTACTGCTCACCAAAGCGTCTACGGACTCAACCTCCTCGGCATGATCGCGGCGATCGACAAGACGCTCGCGGACCGGCTTTCCATCGGCAACAACTGGATCCTCGCGGCCGGTGCGGCGATCACCATTGCGGGGCTGATCCGTTGGCGCGCAAGAAGCATCCCGGTGGCCCTGGCACAGGGCTGCCTCCTGATGTTCGTGGTCATCTTCCTGGCCGGTTGGAGTTCGCCCGCCTACTACCTGTCTCTGGCGGCGCTGCTCGCGTTGCTGGTCGCCATCACACCGTTCGGTTCCACGACGCCTCATCCGGGCGCGGAGGCATGAGAGCGTTCACACTCGTCGCATGACCGGCGACCGATCGACGGGTGGCACGGTGGGCAGCGCGCAGACGCGCGATGGGCTCCAACTCCGCACGTACGAGTGGCCTGCGGTCGGCGAGTCACGCGCCCACTTGTTGCTCGTCCACGGGATCGCGGAGCACGCCGGCAGATATCCGCACGTAGCGTCGCGGCTCGCGGCTGCGGGGATCACGACCCACTCGTATGACCAGCGCGGTTTCGGGAAGTCTGCCGGCCGTCGCGGCTATGTCGACCGCTGGTCCCAGTACCACGACGATGTCGAGGACCGGCTTGCCGCGGTGCGCGTCGCGAGTCACGGTCTTCCGGTCGTGCTCTATGGCCACTCGATGGGCGGTCTCACCGTCCTCGGCTACACGCTCGCGGATCCGCCGCGACCGCTACCAGACCTGCTCGTGCTTTCGGCTCCGGCGATCGATGCGATCGTCCCCCGGTGGAAACGGAGGCTCGCGGCCGTGCTCTCGAGCGTCGTCCCCCGATTCGCCGTCGCGAACGCTTTTCCGAAGGGCGGACTCTCGAGCGATCCGGCCGTCGAAGTGACCTATCTTGCAGATCCGGTCCGCGTCCCTCGGACCACGGCGCGTCTCGGGCTGTCGCTCTTTCGCGAGCAGGCTCGGGTGCAAGCGATCCTCGCCCGCGGCGGTCCGCTCCCCGTTCCGACCTATCTGGTGCACGGCGCCGACGATCCGATCGTGCCCGAGTGGGCGAGTCGATCGCTGGAGGGGCGGGCGAACGTCACCCGACGTGTGTACCCCGGGCTCCGCCACGAGACGCACAACGAGCCGAGCGGCGGAGCGGTGATCGATGACACGACCCGCTGGATCCTTGATCACATAGAGAAGACAGCGACGCGCTGACTGGCGGTCCCGACCGGAGTCTAGGCCGGGGCAGCGAACTTGCGGGTGTTCGGATTGACGGCATCGACGACCTGTTGGAAATCGCCGACACCTTGAGCGTGTAACAAGGGAGTCGCGCTCCACGTGCTTGACGTCCCTCGCGCGCGCGGTCTACGCGCGGGCACCCCTGCGGGCCGTGGTGCCGAGTTCGAGTGCCGCTACGACAGATTCACGTGGCGGTAGTGGGGCCTCTGCGTGAACGCTCGGCCTCACTTAGTCCCGAAGCCGCGAACCTCGTCCTCCGGTGGCTCGGCCGGCTCGCGCGGCACCCGCGACCATGTCAGTCATGAGACCGGTGACGCTCGAGGGCTCGAGGCCGGTGTCGGCGAGTAAGCGCCAAGCGAAGAAGTCCGTCGCGAGACGAAGCGCGGAGCGCAGCCTCTCTGGGCTCGACACGCGCCAGCCATCGGCCAGGGTACGGGCCGCCTCATCGATGGCTTGGCGAAAGCCCGCTCCCACCGGCACGAACTCCGCGTCGCGTAACACGTTCCCGATCATCTGACGGTTGGTGGCGAAGTAGGCGTACAGCTCGGCGAGGCCTTTCCCCAGCCGCCGTCGACCCGGAGCCACCCGTCCCCAGGCGTGAACGTCTGGGAGCGGATGCGTCCCGATGAAGTGCTGGCTGCAGGCTCGGAGGACCGCAAGCTCATCCGGGAAATGGCGGTAGAGAGTGTGCCGCTGGACACCGGCGCGTTCCGCGACCGCGCTCATCGTCGTATGGGCAGGCCCCAGCGTCCCGTGAAGCGCGACCGCCGCCTCGACGATCCGCTGGCGAGTCTGGGCTTGGGATTCGGCGCGCTGCCGCAGTGTGTATCGCCTCTGTTTCATCGAACAACATTGTGCATCGAAGTGCTTGACAGCCTGGGGACCTTGGTGCTTCCATAAGTTCAGTGCACGGTAGTGTGCATTGGAAGTCGGAGGCCAGTCATGGCAAAGGACAGCACTCACATCGTCACCGTTGCGCCCGGTGCGGGGGAGCTTGTCAGCCTCCAGGGCATCGGCGTTCACTTCAAGGTCCGGGGGGCGGATACCGGTGGCGCGGTGGCGGTGGTCGAACACCCTATGGAGCCGCGCCGGTTGGTCCCGCCGCACACGCATTCGCGTGAGGACGAGCTCTCCTACGTGCTCGAAGGGAAGATCGGAGTTCGGATTGGGGACGAGCTCAGCGAAATCGCCGCTGGCGGCTACGTGTTCAAGCCCCGCGGGGTCAAGCACACGTTCTGGAATCCCACCGACTTGCCTGCACGCGTCCTAGAGATCATCGTGCCCGGCGGCTTCGACGACTATTTCGAGGCGATCGGGCGGCTCTTCGCCGGCGGCGCGAAGCCGGGCGGCCCGGAGCACGTCGAGATTTCGGATCGCTACGGCTTGAGTTTGGCCGCCGACTGGATCCCTGAGCTCAAGACGCGCTTCGGTCTTCGCATGCTCGGTGAGCCGTGATCGCCAGCGCAGCAATAGCTTCGAGTTCTCACCCGGACTGATCGCGATCGGCGCGCATAGCCAGCGCGTCGATCGCGATCGATTCCGCGGCGACGCTACATCGTTAGAGACCGACCTGCCGGATCAGCGCCCTCGGACGGTGTGGAGCGTCTTCGAGCGGATCACGATTTCGGGTGGCTCGATTGCGTCGGCCGGGCCGCAGTCCGACCTCAAGCCGCTGGTCGCTGCTGCTATTCACATCTGCGGTCCCGACCGGATTCGAACCGGCGATCTCGTCCTTGACAGGGACGTATGCTAGGCCGCTGCACCACGGGACCGTGCTGGAAATACGCGGTTTTCTCGCCCCGCGCTCCCCTTGTGCTCGTCCATTCTGCCACCTCTCCGACCTTTGGGTGCCGGACAAATAAAGAGGCGGCGAGTGCGCTTCCTTTCACTCGCCGCCCCTGCCGGTGTGGCCAACGTGATCGCTAGCTCGCCAGCGCCGCCTCGCGACGCATGCTCCGCGTCACCTCGCTCGTGACCCGGCTAGTCCGGGCCAGCCCCGAGAGCGTGAAGTCGAGGCCCGCCTCCCTGAGCTCGTCGTAGCCGAGCCCTTTGTAGAGGCGATTCCCCGCGACATAGCACATCTCGTCATAGATCTGGGGCCAACCGACCGAACGGCGCTGGAAGCAGAATGAAATGAACTCGACCGCCAGGGCCGAGATCCGCTCCTCCGCCACTCACTGTGCCCCTTCCCCTCGACGCGACCTGCGCATCATCGGGATACGAGCGGACGCGAACAAGGACCTTTGTCCACGAACGCGTCCACACATTCGTCCACAGCCCCGCGCGCTCACCGTCCACACTCCGTCCACAGATTTCACCGAGGACGGCGGTCGGAAAGCCGGCGCCGGGATGTGGCCTCGCGCGCGCTCGCACGATCGAGCGCGTCGTCACCGAATCGTGACCGGACCGCATCCATCGCGGCGTTGAGCCGCGAGACACGGGCGCCGGTGAACAGATCGAGCTGCTCACCCCCGACGAGCCCGCTCGCCGTCACACCGACCAGCCGGACCGGGCTCACCCGGCCGGCATCCCGGTCCGCGGCCAACGCCTCGCGCAGAAGCGAACGCGCGGTCTCGTAGATGCGAAGGTCACCGTCCGTCGGCTCGGCGAGCGTCCGTTGACGCGTCCGCGTCTCGAACGGTGCGACCCGCAGCTGCAGGGTGATGGTGTGTCCGCGGAGCGTGTGCTTCCGCAGGCGGCGCCCGACGCCTTCGGACAGCCGGAGCAGCGTGTTCTCCAGCTGCGCGCGGTCGAGGGTGTCGCGATCGAACGTATGCGCATGACCGATCGACTTCGGAACAGCGGGTTCGCCCTGCACCTCGCGGTCCTCGTCGATGCCGCGAGCGCGTTGCTGGATGGTCGACCCGTGCTCGCCGAGACGCGCCTCGAGGAGGGCCGGGTCGGCGCCCGCCAGGTCGCCGATGGTCCGCATGCCGAGGTCCTCGAGCAACCGCTGGGTCTTCGGCCCGACGCCCCAGAGACGCTTCAGCTGCAGGGGCGCGAGGAACGCGGCCTCTCCGCCTCGCGGAACGATGACGAAGCCGTCGGGCTTTCGCAGATCGGATGCGACCTTCGCGCACAGCTTGTTCGACGCGAGCCCGACCGACAGGACGAGGCCGACCTGTTCGAGCACCGCACGCTTGAGGTCCCGCCCGCAGTGCTCTGGGCCACCGAAGAGGTGGGCCGTGCCGGTGACGTCGAGGAACGCCTCGTCGAGCGAGATCGGCTCGACGAGCGGCGTGCGAACGGCGAAGAGCGCCATCACCGCATCCGACGCTGCCTCATACGCCGCCGCGTTGCCCGGGACGAAGATACCCTGCGGGCAGAGCTTCCCCGCCTGGACCAACGGCATCGCCGAGTGCACCCCGAACGTCCGCGCTTCGTACGACGCGGCGCTCACGACTCCGCGCTCGTTCGGGCCGCCGCCGACGATGACCGGTTTGCCCCGGTACTCCGGGTGATCGCGCTGCTCGACCGAGGCGTAGAACGCGTCGAGATCGCAGTGCAGGATCGAGCGCTCGGTCACGCGAACGCGATCCGGTGGGCTTTCGCTGCAGGCGCGATGAACTGTGTCAGGCGCTCGCCTTCATCGCACAATGCGGTGACGTCGGCCTTGGCGAGCTTCTTGAATGGCGTCACCGTCAGCGTTGTCTCGCGCGGCTTCGACACGATGGCCCAGGTGCCGGCGACGACGCCGTCAACGAGGATCGTCTGCGCTACATCGCCGTTCTTCCCGATGACCGTCCTCCGATGTGCCTCAGCCAGGATCCGCACACGTTCGGGCGCCGCGTACGCGAGGAGGGTGCTGTCCCACTTGGGGAGGTAGCGCACCGGCGCGGCGGTGTCGGCCGAGGGAAGGGGAGCGCCCTTCAGGTCGTAGAGCGTGCGACCGCGCGGGTCCGTGAACGTCCGGATCTTGGCGCCGAGCTCGTCGAGTGCCGCGCGGATCAACGGCGTACGGATCGAGCTCCACGACGAGATGTCCTCGACCGTGGCCGGTCCGAACGCCGTGAGGTGGCGCTCGACGGTGAGCCGGACCGCCACCGCGAGCTCGGGTACGCGGGGCGCTTTGATCCAGGAGTCGGCGGCGATGAGATCGCCGGCCCGGTGATGGCCCCACGACCCGCTCGGCGGGACATGGACGAGCCAGCCCTGGCACGCGATGAGCCACCAGAGCATCGGCG
>JANXXG010000036.1 GCA_025350745.1 Chloroflexota bacterium
CCAAAGCAGACGCCGGCGAAGCCGGTTCGGTTCCCTAGGTCGTTTCCCAGCGCGGACCGAACAGCGAGCGGGCGGCCTCTCGCAGACGACGATTGGCCGGGTAGGTCACCGGGCCGGCGAAGGACGGCACGAGCCCAAGAGCCCGCCAGGCCGGCAGCTCAGCCGGCCCCTCGCTGTAACAGTGCAGCTGCCCGCGCACGACATGGCCCGCGAGCAGCCCGCGGACGATCGAACCCGCATCCCGGACATGGACCACGACCGGAAGTCCGAGCTCGCTCGCGATGTCGAGCTGTGCGAGGAACGCGCGCTCCTGATCGGTCTGCGGCGCGCTCCGCCCCGACAGGTCGATGCCGATCTCGCCGATCGCCACAACGCGATCATCGGCCGCGAGCCGGCGGAGCGCCAGGAGCGTCGCATCATCGAAGGTCGCCGACCGATGCGGGTGGACGCCGACGGCGACGCGGACCTCGGGATGCAGGCGCGCGATCGCGAGCGCCGCTTCGCTCGACGCGACGTCCTCGCCACAGGTGAGGATCCTCGTCACGCCTGCGTCGCGTGCCCTCGTGATAACGGCCTTCAGATCGTCGGCGAACCGCGCGTCAGTGAGATGTGCGTGCGCGTCGATCAGGGGGCTTTCGCTATCTCCACCCGCGGGAACAATGGCGGCCCGGAGTGCACCTTCCGGCCGGCCTCGAGCAGGCCCCACCGAACGACCTCGGGCCAGGGCGCGTGTGCCGGCGACGGCAGCCCGAGCTGCGCGCAGATCGAATCCGCGACGTTCGGCATGTACGGCCAGAGGGCGTGCGCCGTGATGCGCAGCGCTTCAAGGCCGGCGTAGAGCGACGCCGCGACGGGCTGCGCGTTCGCCGGATCCTTCGCGAGCTGCCACGGCTGGGTGACCTGGTAGTGCTTGTTCGCGGCGTCCACGAGCGTGAAGATCGCCGCAAGGGCGTCCGCGAAATACAGCTTCGCCGCGGCAACATCGTGCGCCTCGACCGCGCGTACCGCGGCGGCGTGCACCGTCCGCTCGGACTCGCCCTCGCCCCCGGAGCTCGGCACCAGCCCGCCGCAGTACGTCTCGACCATCTTCATCGTCCGCGACACCAGGTTGCCGAGGCCATTCGCGAGATCCGCGTTGAAGCGGGCGTTGAACTGCTCCGGGCTGATCGGCGAGTCCTTCTCGAACGGCGCCTCGCGCAGCACGAGGTAACGCGCCGCGTCGACGCCCCATTCGGCCGCGGTGGCGAACGGATCGATCATGTTGCCGCTCGACTTCGAGAGCCGCTGGCCGCGGTACTCGAGGAAGCCGTGCACGAAGACACGATCCGGTAGCGGAACGCCTGCGGCGATGAGCATCGCCGGCCAGTAGATGCAATGGAACCGCGAGATGTCCTTGCCAATGACATGCAGCTCGGCCGGCCACCACTTCTTGAACAGCTTCTCGTCCGTCCCGAAGCCGACGCCGGTCGCGTAGTTGATGAGCGCGTCGAACCAGACATAGACCGTGTGTTTCGGGTCGCCGGGCCAGGGGATCCCCCAGCCCAGACTGCGCCCGCGGGACACGCTGATGTCACGGAGCCCGCGGTCGAGCCAGCCGAGCACCTCGTTGCGGCGGATCTCCGGCTCACAGAACCCGGGGGTGTCGCGATAAAGGCGCTTCAGCCGATCCGAGTACTTCGACAGCCGGAAGAAGTAGTTCTCCTCCTTCACCCGCTGGATGGCGTCGGCATTGTCCGGATGGAACTGGCACCGGCCATCGATGAGGTCACTCTCCTCGTAGAAGGCCTCGCACCGGGTGCAGTAGAGACCCTCGTACGTGGCGAGGTAGACGTCGTCGTTCGCGATCCACCGGCGAACGAACTCCTGGACCCCGGCGACGTGATCGGGATCGGTGGTCCGGATGAAGCGGTCATAGGAGATCTGCCAGAGGTCCGCCATCCGCTTGAACTCCGCGGACTGCTGATCGACGTAGGCCCGGGTCTCGAGCCCGGCGGCCTTCGCCGCTTCCTCGTTCTTCGTGGCGTTCTCGTCTGTTCCGGTCAGAAAGAACACCTCGTCGCCGCGCTGCCGCCGAAGGCGGGCCACCGCATCGGTCGCCGTTCGCTCGTACGCGTGGTGGAGTCCGGGCGGACCGTTCACGTAGTCGATCGCGGTGGTCACATAGAACTTTCGACCCGCCACCTCGGTATTCTAGGTCGGAGACAGTGGTGGAACGCGGAACGGCTACGCGCGTGTCGATGGCCGTGCTGACCCGTTTGCTGCTCGTGGCGTTGACCTTCGTCCTCATCGTCGTGCTCTCCCAGGTGGCCATGGTGTCGGCCCGTACGCGCCTCGAGCGCGCCGACCTTGGGACCATCGCGGGACAGGCATGGGAAGGGACCCAGGACTACTTCACGAGCCTGGCGACCGGGTCGCTCGGCGAAGCGACGTCAACGTCGATCCTCGGCGGGCAGCGCCGGGCCATGGGCGAGCTGCTGGTCGACGCCTACACGAAGAGCATGGTGCTGGTCGTTCTCTCGATCGGCCTCGCCACTGGGCTCGGGATCCTGATCGGGGTCCTCGCCGCAGCAACGCGAAGTCCACGCGCGCGGGGCGTCCTGCTGACCATCACGACCCTCACCGTGTCGCTGCCCTCGTTCCTCGTAGCCATCCTGCTCGTCCTGTTCGGCGCGGAGCTCACCGCGCACTACGGCGTGCGGCTCTGGCCGACGTTCGGCTTCGGGATCGACAACCACCTCATCCTTCCGGTCCTCGTGCTCGCCCTCCGGCCGTTCGCCCAGATCGCGAACTTCGCGTACCTCGCGACCGACGACATCCTGCGACTCGACTACATCCGCACCGCGCGCGCGAAGGGCCTCGCCGAATCGGTCATCTTTGCGCGCCACGCCCTCGCGAACGCCGCCGTACCGATCATCGGGGCCGTCGCGACCGGCCTCTCGATCGCGCTTTCGACGCTGCCGGTCGTCGAGGTGTTCTTCTCCTGGCCGGGGCTCGGATTCGCGCTGCTCCAAGCCGTGCGCCGGTTCGATGCGGCGACCGCCGGCACCCTGCTGGGCGCCCTCGCGGTCACGATCGCGCTCATTCGGTTCGCCCTGGACGCCCTCGCCGACCACTTCGCCCGGCGCGCGACCGGTGCGCCGGCGTGAGACGGGCGCTCAATTGGCAGCTCATCGTCGGCCTGGCCCTCATCCTCGGGTGGCTCGTCGCCGGGTTCGGCGCGCCGTTCCTGACCTCGGCGGATCCCCTCAAGGAGCACACTTTCGTGCAGGTCGGCACACGGTCGATCCCGGCGCCGTTCGAGCCGGGCACCTTCGGATACATCCTCGGATCCGACCGGCAGGGCCGGGACCTCTGGGCCACGGTGCTCTACGGGGCGCGGGCGACGTTCACCCTCGCGTTCAGCGTGCTGGCGGCCCGCCTCGTCATCGGCGTCACGCTCGGCGCCGTCGCGGGATGGTTCGCCGGTCGTTGGATCGACCGCGCGGTATCCGCCCTCATCGACGCGTTCGCGGCGTTCCCCACCCTCCTCTTCGCGGTGCTCTGGATCTTCGCCTTCGACATCCGCTCGGGCCTCCAGGCATTCGCGGCGGCCCTCACGATCACCGGCTGGTGGGGCGTCGGGCGGGCCGTACGCTCCGGTCTCGTTGACCTGCGGGGCCGGCCGTTCCTCGAGGCCGCGCGCGCCGAGGGCCTGTCGGAGTTCGGCACGTTCGCGCGGCACGCGGTGCCAAATCTCCTTCCCACCCTTGCGGTGACGTCGGCCCTCGAGGCGAGCGCGATCCTCCTCATCCTTGGGGAGCTCGGCTTCCTCGGCTACGTGGTCGGCGGCGGCACGAGCGTCCCGATCGACGATCTCCGCGGATCTGGTCGCGCGTTCTTCTTCGCGTCGCCGGAGTGGGGCGCGATCCTGGCGCAGGGGCGCTTCGAGGTGTTCCGCGCACCGTGGATCGCGCTCGTGCCCGCAGCGGCGTTCGCGAGCGGCGTCCTCGCGTTCAATCTCGCAGGCCACGGCCTGCGGATCTTCTTCGAGCGCGCCCCCGTCGCGCTCGGCAAGCTGCTCAACTGGCGGGCCGGCGCCCTGGTCGTCGCCCTCGTGCTCGTGTTCCGGATCGTGACCCCGCTCGTCGGGCCCGCGGCCGCGCTCACCGGAGTGGCGCAACAATTCGACGGAGGCCGCGCCCGTGCCGATCTCGCCTACATCGCCGATCCGGCCCGTGGTGGCCGCTACACCGGCTCCGCCGGGTACCAGGCCGCCGCCGCGTACATGGTCGACCGCTTCACGGCGCTCGGCCTCGAGCCCGCCGGGGACGACGGCTCCTACTACCAGAGCTTCAAGATGTCCGACGTCGGGCTCACGGCGATGCCGTCGTTCCAGCGGCTCGGGCCTGATCCCAAGTCCTATCGCCCGCGGATCGACTTCACCGAGAGCGTCGGCGGCCGCCGTGGGGGCGGCACCGTCGAGGGCCGGGTCATCTACGTCGGTGGCGGGAACAAGATCCCCGGCTACTCCGACTACCAGGGGACCCACCCGGAGGGGAACATCGTGATGATCGCCGGGCCGAGCCTCGCGAACGTCGATCGGATCGATATCGCGCGGCGCGAGGGCGCGATCGGGGTGATCCAGGTCGGCTTCGGTGACCTCATCAAGCCCTCGTACGTCGCGGCGTTCGAGACCGAGACCATCCCGGTCATGACCGTGTCGGCCGGTGTCGCCAATGAGCTGATCGCGGCGTCCGGCAAGAACATCGTCGACCTCACCCAGTCGCTGATCGACCGCGCGCGACGTGCGCAGACCCGGCCGAGCCTGCGTCAGGAGGTGCCATCGCCGATCTCGTTCGACACGGACACCCGCATCCGCTTCTCGGTCCCGCTCGGGCAGGTCCACCAGATCACCGGTCAGAACGTGGTCGGGATCCTGCGCGGCAGCGACCCGCTGCGCGCGGACAAGTTCGTGCTCGTCGGCGGCCATCTCGACGGTATCGGGACCGACCCGGACGGTACGGTGTTCCCCGCGGCGAACGACAACGGGTCCGGTCCGGCCGTCACCCTCGAGGTCGCGCGGGTGCTCGCCGCGAATCGCGGGATGCTCAAGAACTCCGTGATCTTCATCGCGTTCGCGGGCGAGGAGGAGGGTCTGGTCGGCTCGGAGTACTTCGCGAGCCACTCACTGACCACGCCGCTCCGCCCGTCGAACATCCTCGCCTTCATCAACCTCGACGTCTCGGGCTGCTGCGGCGACACGCTCGCCGGCTCCGATGAGAGCTTCGCGATGCACGCCCGCCTCGCGAGCGCGGCGGACCGGCTCGGGTACTCCTTTGGGTACGTCCCGGCCGTCGGCGGCAGTGATCACCTCTCGTATACCCGGCGCGGCGTGCCCGCCGCGCTCGTCGGCTGGACCGAGTTCGGCTCCTTCCACACCACCGGCGACACGCTCGCCACGGTGACCGCGGAGCACCTCACGATGGCCGGCCGCGTGGCGACGCAGGTCGTGCTGGAGCTCGTGGCGACGAACTAGACCATCTAGACCGGAGCGATCCGCTCCACGTCGCTCGCGATCGCGTCGATCGACGCCGCACAGTGCTCCAACGTCTCCTGTCCGGCGGCCGAGCCCGCCGACACCGACTCCACGCCGGCGAGTGCGGTGTACAGGTTGCGCACGAGCCGCTCGGCCTCGGTCGGTGGGTGGCCGAGCGCGAGGAGGGTCTTGTCCACTTGAATGGTGTGCTGCCGCAGGTGCTCTTCGAAGCGGTGCATCCGGAACCGCACCGAGTAGCCCTTGTCCTCCCAGAACCACGACGGCGTGTC
>JANXXG010000039.1 GCA_025350745.1 Chloroflexota bacterium
GCGACGATCTCGATGATCCGCCCCGCGAGCGTCAGCGAGACGTTGTTGTACGAGAAGGTCCCCGCGGGCGAGACCTGGTCGAGCCCGGCCATCGCCGCCACACCGAGCGCGATGGCGTCGTCGCCATGACCCGTCGGCGGAAGGTACTCACCGAACCAGCCCGCGGTGTGCGTGAACAGGTCGCGAACGGTGACGCGCTCGCTGACCCCCGCATCGGCGACGCGAAAGCCGGGGATGTATCGCCGTACCGGCGCGTCCAGGTCGAGCCGGGCCTCGGCCGTGAGGCGCGCCGCGACCGTCGCGGTCATCGTCTTGGTGATCGAGGCGATCTCGAACACCGTATCCGCGTCGACGGGGAGCGGGTGCTCGACGTTCGTGATCCCGAAGCCCCAGGTCCGCGGGCCGTCCGCGTCGACGACCCCGACGGCGACGCCGGGAACGACGCCGGACCGCATCAATGACCCGACCTTGTCCGCGAGCGCGCGCGGGTCGGGGCCGCTCACCAGCTTCCTCCCCCGCCCCCACCCCCGCCACCGCCGGAGAAGCCGCCCGAGAAGCCGCTGCCGCCGCTCGCCGCGGGCGTCGCGACCACGGTGCTCGCAAGCGTGCTGGAGAAGCCGCCGAAGCTGGATGCGAAGAGCGCGGCGTTGAACGGACCGGAGCCGACGTAGAAGCCCGAGGCAGCCTTCGCGATGTCGAGGCCGGCGAATGCGTGGATCCACTTGTCGACCGTCCCGAACATCACCGCGTAGGGCAGGTACGCGGTGAACAGCCCTTCCTTCTCAGCGAAGGCCGCGCGGTCGGTCTCGGCGGTGTCCATGTAGCGCTTGAAGCCGAGCGTCTGCGCGAAGAGCGCGGCGCCGGTCTCGGTCCGCGCGGGCATCGCGCGGTTCATGACGATGAGCAACGCGCCGGCGGGTACGAGCGCGAGGCCGACCAGCCCCCACCCGAACGACGACCCGAGAAGGAAGGTCAGCCCCAGTGCCAGGATCACGGCCAGGCACCCAAGGCCGGCGTACGCCGTGCGGAGTCGCGACGGGTCCGCGACGAACCAGCCCCGGGCCATCGCGTCGGTGTAAAGCTGGGACTCCGCCTTTGTCAGCGTCGGGCTGAAGGTGCCCTTGAGCGACGACAGCAGCACGCTCCCGCCGGCCGCGAACAGCCCATCGAAGAGCGTGCGCTCGTACGGAAGCAGGTCATCAGCTGCCGCCGCCGTCCGCTCGAGCGTCCAGTCGGCGTGTCCGAAGAGGCCCTCTTTCGGGTGCTCGGTGATCGTGAGATGTCCACGCACCGCAAGGTCGACGATCGTCGCGATGAGATCGCGTGGATCCGCGGTCTCGTCAACGAGTACCCCGAGCTGCGCGGGCCGCAGCTTGCCGGGCGGCTCGAACTCGGCCACGATCGCACCGCGCGGTCGCCCTCGGTCGCGGCCGCGGGTCCACCAGAGCCACGCCACCACGGTCAGGCCGAGCACCAACGCAGCAGCGGCGAGCGCGCTCACCAACGGCGATGTCGAGAAGAAGTCCGCGATGCCTCGCGGCCGGTCCACGAGGACCGGAGCGCCGGCGGCGACCGCACCGGTCCGCAGCGCCGTGACCACCGTGAGCTGCTCACCCGGCGCGAGCTGCCGGGCGGCGACAAAGTCAGCCCGATCGGTCCCGCTCGTGGCTTGGCAGACCGCCGTAGAGCCCGCCAGACCCTCGAAACAGGCGACCCGTTGGATCGCGCCCGGGGGCGCCGTGACGGCCGCCGTCACCGACCGCGCGGGCACTTCCCACTGGTCGCCGTTCACGTTCCAGAAGAGCTCGTCATGGTCCGCGAACGCATTCAATGCGCCGCCGACCGTGTAGGTGATGCGATAGCTCTGCTTGCCGCTGAGCGTCCGGGCGGCGTCGCCGATCTTGATCTGCGTGGCCGCGTCGCTCTTCGTCAGCTGATAGGTCCACGGCCGTCCGGTGCGATCGGTGACGCTCTGCACCGTGAGGGCGTAGACGCGGTCCCGCCGATCGTCGTAGCGGTAACGGGTCGGGATCGTGCGGTAGATGCCGTGCTTCTGGAGATCGCCGAAGTCGACGTCGATGGATTCGACGATCGCGATGACGCCGGTCGGGCGGATCGTGATGTCGGCACGGAATGCGTCGATCGTCCAGCCGGTGTCGGCAGCCGCGACCGGGCGCGCGACCCCGACGGTCAATGCGACGATCGCGACGAGCCGAACGAGGGCCTTCACTCGAGATCGGATGCTATCGTTGCGCGGCGCGCAGACGCGCGATGACGTGATGGAGGTGTGTCAGATGGCCCCTGCGCTCGCCGCCTTGCTCCGCACCTCCGGTCGCGCCGCCGTCTGACCCTTTCGCCCTCGGCGACGCGACCGGACGGTCGACGACGCTGATGGAGGATCGCGTGGACGAACGACTCATCGCGCTCGGCTGGGATCCCGCGTGGGAGGCCCTCCGGTCGATCAATGAATTCTCCGAGCTCGAGCCGGCGCGGGTCGCGCTGCAGCACCGCGGCGGATATGTGCTGTACGGCCGGAGCGGCGAGCAGCCGGCCACGATCTCGGGTCGCATGCGGCATGAGGCCCGCGGCGTCGGGGAGCTGCCCGCCGTCGGTGACTGGGTGCTCGCCCGTGACGGCGTCATCCAGGCCGTCCTGCCCCGCCGCACGTCTTTCTCACGAAAGGCCGTGCTCGCGTGGCAAGAGCAGGTCGCAGCGGCGAACGCGGATGTCGTGTTCGTGGTCGCCGCGCTCAGCGACGGGCCAAACCTCCGCAGCCTGGAGCGCTACCTGACGGTCGCCCATGAGAGCGGGGCCGCGCCTGCGGTCATCCTGACCAAGGCCGATCTCTGTCCTGACGTCGAGGGCGCGCTGACGGCGGTCCGGGAGATCGCGCCCGCCACGCCGGTGCACGTGGTCAGCGTGCCCGCGGGTCTCGGCCTCTCCATCTTCGACGCGTACTGCCGTCCCGGGCGCACGATCGTGTTCCTCGGCCCATCGGGCGTCGGCAAGACGACCCTGCTCAACGCGCTCGAGGGCGGCGACCGTCCGACCGCGGCGATCAGGGACGATGGGCGCGGACGGCACACCACGACCCATCGCGAGCTCGTCCTGATCGAGGGGCGGGGCCTGGTCCTCGACACGCCGGGCATGCGCGAGCTGCAGCTCTGGGACGCGGACGCCGGTCTCGCGGCCGTCTTCAGCGACATCGAGGCGCTCGCGGGGACCTGCCGGTTCGGCAACTGCTCGCATGAGGCCGAGCCGGGCTGCGCGGTCCGGGCCGCGATCGAGAGCGGGTCGCTCAGCGCTGATCGCTACGCGAGCTATCGCAAGCTGGAGCGCGAGGAACGGTTCACCACCCAGAAACGCGATGCGCTGGCCCGCTCGGAAGAGAAGCGGAAGTGGAAGATATTCGCCCGGGCCTCACGACAGGGCGGAGGCCGCGGGCTCGATCAGCGGGACAACTAGCGGATCGAGACGGAGTTCACTCCGCCGCCCACCGTGACCGTGACCCGATCCTTGGCGGCGGCGTAGCCGGTGGTCTCGAAAACGTTGCCGCTCTTCGTCGCGCGCGGATTGATCGAGCTCGCCGAGTTCAGTCCCCCGCTCACCGTGATCCGCGCCTCGACGTCCGCCGGGATCTCAAGGACGATGCTGGACGCGCCGCCCTCGAGTCGGATCGGCACGTCACCGGCCGGCTTCGGGAGCGTGATGGTCGTCGTCGATGCGCCGATGTTCAGGCGCGCATCGCTGGTGCGGACGTCTCGCAGATCGAAGACGAAGTCGCCCGCCCCTGCGTTCACCTGCAGGGACACCGGCAGATCGTTCGCGACCTGCACCGTGACGTCGGTGGTGACATTGAGTCGTGCGCCGGCCTGCGTGAGCCGGACGTCGCCGCGGGTCGCGCCCGGCCCCTCGCGGCTGGTCCGATCACTGAGGCAGAGATCGGCGCCATCGGCCGACGCGACGAGCGCGGTCGATGCCCCGCCGCTCAGGTGGTACCGCGCGGCGCCGCCATTGATCGCGAGGCGCAGGCTCTGCAGCGAGCCGCGCTGCACCGTCACCGATGGCGAGGCGTTCGGGCACTCGCTGGCGTTGCTGAACGAGAAGGCCGTGAGGTGGAGCGTCGACGGCTGGGTCACGGCGACCAGCAGCGCGGCGCCGATGATCGCGACCTCCGCCGTGAGCGTGGCCACCGGCCAGCGCCGTGCGAACGCGATGTCCGTCCCGAGGAGGATCAACAGGACCGGCCAGAGCGCCAGGATCGACAGGATGCTGATCGGCTCGACCACGCCGTAGTTGCCGGCCAGCGCGACCAGACCGATGGCGATGAGCACGAGCGGCCAGAACATGCTCCGGCGGCGCGCACGTGGTGTTGGCGGGACCGGCGGGAGGGGCTGCCCGAGCTGCTGGGGCAGGAACGGCTCGGTGCGCTCGGATGGTGACGTCGGGTCGCTCATCTCAGCTCCGGGACCGCTGCGCGATGAAGAAGACGCCGATCGCGATGAGCACGAGCGGCCAGATCGCGCGCAGATCGATGAGCCGGAAGAGGCCGACGTTCCCCATCAGGAAGATGATCCCGATCGCGAGGAGCAGGAACCCAAAGCTGGCGCGGCGGCGGTCTGCTGCCGCAGGATCGACGACGCGCGGCGGCACCGCGGGGGCGACCGGCTGGGAGCCGGCGGCGTACCCCGATGAGCTGGTGACGAACGGTGCCGGCTCGCCCGGGTTCGGCATCAGCACGAGGAGCACGAAGTAGATGAGGATCCCGATGCCGCCCACCCCCAGGATGACCATGCCGATGCGGACGATGGTCGCGTCGATGTCGAGATATTCGGCGAGCCCGCCACAGACCCCTCCGATCACGCGATTGGTGCGACTGCGCTCAAGACGCCCGGACATGCAATGGCTCCCTTCCTGTGCTGCGCTCGTAGGCGATCGCGAACACCACCGCCGCCAGGGCGGCGATCGCGACGGACGGCGCCGTCGTGATCTGTCCGATCGCGACGGCGCGCTGGGCCAGCTCCGCGAGCAGTGACAGCCCGAGGCCGACCGGAACGGTGAGATCGAGACTTCCGACCGCGTTGAACGCGAGAACGGCGACCGCTGCCCCGACGCCGAGGCTGGCACCGATCAGCGCGGCGCCGCGCAGGCCGCGGCGCACCTGCTCTGCGACAGACCGGCGTTCAGCTGCGGCCGCGAGAGCCGCCGCGTCCAGACGCGGCGGCCGCTCGTCGGTCTCGAGCTGCAGCGCCACGTGGAGGGCCCGTTCGCCGAAGGCATCCCCGTGCTCCATGTCGTTCATACGCCCGACCCCTCCATTCCCTTACGCAGGAGCTGCCGCGCGCGGAGCAGCTGTACGCCCACTGTGGACGGCGAACGGCCGGTCACCGCGGCGACCTCGTCGACGCTCAGCTCGTTGAAGTACCGCAGCACAACGACGACGCGGTACAGCTCCGGGAGTCGCGCGACGGCCGAACGGATGGCCTCGCGCGACTCGCGGTCGAGGGTCTCGCGCTCCGGGGTCGCGGCGCGGTCCGCGACCAGTGCAGCGTCGGCCTCGGGCGCCTGACGCGACCGCTCGCGCGTCCGAGACCGGCCGATGCTGATCGCTTCGTTCACCGCGATCCGCAACAGCCACGGCCGGATCGGCCGCGACCGGTCATAGGACGCGATCGAGCGGTAGGCCTTGATGAACGCCTGATGTGCGGCGTCCAGGGCTGCGTCCCGATCGCCGAGGATCCGCAGCGCAGCGCCGTAGACGGCGTCCTGATGCTCGCGGACGATGTCTTCGAAGGTCATGGCTGTGCGAACCATGGCAGAAGACCGGGCAGACCGGCCGCGGCGCGCCAGCGGAACGCCGAGCGCGCCACGAAGCCCTCCCGCGTCGAACGTCATCACCACCGCTGATACGCCAGCGACCGCTGTCGGGTTACAAGGCGCGGGCGGTCAAAGGGTGTGCAGCCGGTCGAGTGCTTCGCGAGGCACCGAAAGCCGCTTCCGACTCGAGGTACCTCCTGACTCGATCCGGAC
>JANXXG010000055.1 GCA_025350745.1 Chloroflexota bacterium
CGACGGACGCCCGGGATGGCGAGGCGTTCGTCCTGTACGGCGACACGCCGACGCTCGACGCGGCGACGCTTGAGCGCCTTCGCACGTTGCGCAGGGAGCGCGGTGCTGCGGTCGCTCTGCTCACCGCACGGGTGGGGACCGACAACGCCTATGGACGGATCGTGCGGAACGGCACGGGAGACGTGGAGCGCATCGTCGAGGCGCGGCTCGCGACCGCCGAGGAGCGCCTGTTGCCGGAGTCGAATCTCGGCGCGTACGCGATCGACCTCGGGTGGCTCCGGACGACCATCGCAACGCTCGTCCCGAATACGACCGGGGAGATCTTCTTCACCGACGTCGTCGCCGCGGCCATCGCCGCCGGCAAGCGCGTCGCGGCGTTCTGCACGCCCGATCCGACCGAGGGCCTCGGGGTGAACACGCAGGTCGAGCTCGCCGCCGCTGAGATGGTCCTGCGGCGCCGGATCCGCGACAGGCTGATGCTCGAGGGAGTGACGTTCCGCGATCCGGAGTCGTCGGTCGTCGACGACACCGTTCGTATCGCGCCCGACGCCATCATCGAGCGCGGCTGCGTGCTCGAGGGCGCCACCTCGATCGGCCCCGACACGCGCGTCGGTCCATACGCGATCCTTCGCGACACGACGGTCGGCGCGCGGTGCGTCGTGGAGGCATCGGTCCTTGAACGCGCGACGCTGGAGGACGGTGTGCGGATCGGTCCATACTCGCACCTCCGGCCGGGCGCCTACCTCGAGGAGGGCGTCGAGATGGGCAACTTTGGCGAAGTGAAGGCCTCGCGGCTGCGCCGAGGCACCAAGATGCATCACTTCAGCTACGTCGGCGACGCCGACGTCGGTGAGCGTGTGAACATCGGCGCGGGCGCGATCACGATGAACTACGACGGGGCCAACAAGAACCGCACGACCATCGGCAACGACGCGTTCATCGGCTCCGACACGCTGCTGCGCGCGCCGATCACGATCGGCGAGGGCGCGGTGACCGGTGCCGGGGCGGTCGTCACGAAGGACGTCGCGCCGGGGATGCTCGCAGTCGGAATGCCGGCGCGAGCCATCAAGAAGGCCGTGAAGCCGGTCACAAAGGCGAAGCCGTAGTGGACGCGTGGCAGCTGCTCACCGTGGAGCTCGTCCTCGTGTTCGTCCTCGCGATCATGTCGATGAGCGAGGCCGCGCTCCACGCGATCCGCCGTCCGCAGCTCGTCGAGGAGCTCGTCGCCGGCGGCCGCCGAGGCGTGCGAGCTGGCCGGATGGGGGAGCGCCGGGTGCGCTATCTCGCCGCCATCCAGGTGGTCGAGTTCTTCGCGATCTTCGCGTTCTCCGGTATCGCGGCCGCGTTCCTCGCGCCGCGCCTGTCCGAGCTGTTGCGGCTGGTCGGCATTGCGGCGGTCTTCAGTGACGTGGGTGCGGTCGTCGCCACGGTCGCCGTGTTGTCCCTCGTGGCCGTGCTGTTCGGACTCTTTGTGCCGCGCTCCATCGGGGTCCGGCACGCCAAGCAGGTCCTGCTGCTGATGGTGTTCCCGCTCGAGCTGATCACCTGGCTGACCCGGCCGCTCGTCGCCGCGCTCTTCTTCCTGACGCGGGTAGTGACCGCGCCGTTCGGAGCGAACCCGCAGGAAGGGACCCTCGTCAGCGAGGAGGACATCAAGGCCCTCATCGAGACCGGCGAGGAGCAGGGCGTCCTCGACACGGGCGAACGCCAGATGATCCATTCGGTCTTCGCCCTCGGCGAGAAGAAGGTGCACGAGGTGATGGTCCCGCGCCCCGATATCACGGCCATCGACGTGAACACGCCGCCTGATCAGCTTCTTGAGGCGGTCGTGTCCGCCGGGCACTCGCGGATCCCGGTCTACGAGGGCTCGCCGGACCAGATCATCGGCGTGCTGTATGTGAAGGATCTGTTCCGCCGCCTGGCCCGGCACGAGAGCGTCACGATCCGGCCGTTCCTGCGCGCCGCGCAGTTCGTGCCCGAGACGAAGAAGGTGGACGAGCTCCTCCGTGAGATGCAGAAGGACAAGGTGCACATCGCGATCGTCGTGGACGAGTACGGCGGCACGGCCGGCCTCGTCACGATCGAGGATCTCGTCGAGGAGATCGTCGGCGAGATCCGCGACGAGTACGACGTCGATGAGGAGCTGGTCCTCCCGGTCTCGGAGCACGAGGCGCTCATGGATGCGCGGGTCCCGTTCTCGGAGGTGAAGGAGACGTTCGCGCTCGAGGACAGCGAGGGCGAAGAGGAGTTCGACACGCTCGGTGGCTATGTGACCCACGAGCTGGGCCGGTTGCCGAAGGTCGGGGAGACCATCCAGCGGAGCGGCGTGAAGTTCGTGGTCGAGAGCGTCGACGGCCGGCGGATCGGCCGGATCCGGGTCATCCGCGAGCCGGCGGGATCGGAGCAGCGGGTATGACGCTGCCGCCCGGCGACGAGGATTTGATCCGCGTCGCGTCCCTCGCCCGCGCCCGGGCCTACGCGCCCTATTCGAAATACAAGGTCGGCGCGGCCATCCGGACCAAGCGGAACAAGATCCACTCAGGCGCGAACGTCGAGAACGTCTCCTACGGCCTGACGGTCTGCGCGGAGCGCTGCGCCGCGTTCGCGGCGATCGCCTCGGGCGAGACCAAGGATTGGGACGCGATCGCCGTGGTCATCGATGACGACAAGCTCCCGTCGCCATGCGGGGCATGCCGTCAGGTGCTTGCGGAGTTCTCGCCCGAGCTGCGCGTCGTGCTCGCCACTGCCGGCGGGCTGCGCAAGGTCACGACCCTCGCGGAGCTGCTCCCGGACGCATTCCTTCCCGACCGCCTTCTCCGGTAACGACCGGAGGCCGCGGCGTCAGCGCCCCGGCGTCAGCGCGTCGGTCAGCTGCGCGTAGAAGCGGCTCGCGCCGGTGATCGCGATCTCGTTCAGTCCCTCCGTGACGAGCGCCGCGGAGTGGATACCTGCCGACTCGAGGTGCAGGATCCCGTAGTCGGCGATGAGCGACGCCGGGAACGGCTTGGTCAGGCTTGCGTCCTGGACGCGCTCCAAGAGCACCGCGGCCTGGGTCCGATTGAGGATGCCGCTCTTCGCGATGACCCGGCGGTCGGTCAGCACCCAGACCCGGGTGGTCCACTGCAGGTACCCGCTGATCAGGTACAGGAGCGCCACGAAGACCGCGGCGAGGGCGGCGTACGCGATGACCTGCTGGCCCTGCGAGGAGGCGATGGCCGCGACGATGAGGAGCACGAGCTCGAGGCCGACGAGCAGGACCCACCATGCGAACGGCCTGCCGACGGCGAGTACGCGCTCCCCGGGCTCGTAGATGATGCCGCCGGGGGCGTGGATCGCGGGCTCGGTCATGGCGAGATGCTAGAGGGTGCCGCTCGCGACAGGCTCACTGGAGCCGGTGGCAGAGGCCACCAGCTGCTCGAGCAGCATCAATGGCTCGTTGGCGGCCGCGAGCGCTGCGATGCTCCGGAGCTCGTGGAGGGCCTGCATGCGGTGCGTCGTGATCTCGCGCTCGAGCTGCTCGCGCGTGCCGAGCTCATCGATGATCTCGCGGATGCGCCCGACGGCCACCGCGGAGAGGGGCGCCGGCGGCTCGAACAGGGTGTCGAGCTCGGCCCGCATGCGCGGCGAGGCCTTCTCGAAGGCCATGACCACGGGGAGCGTCTTCTTTCGCTTCACGAGGTCGTTCATCTCGACCTTGCCGGTTCGTTCGGTGGTGGCCCAAATGCCGAGGAGGTCGTCGTAGGCCTGGAATGCCTGGCCGAAGCCATCGCCGAATCGGGCGAGCGACGCTCTCACGTGGGGGTCGTCGGTCGCGAGCACCGCGGCCCCCTCAGCGCAGGCCGCGATCAGCGCGCCGGTCTTCTTGGCGGCCATCGAGCGATAGCGTTCCACGGTCACGTCGGTGCGGCTTTCGAAGCTGATGTCCAGGAATTGCCCCTCGCAGACCCGCACGCACGCCTGGTCGATGAGGCACGCGAAGTCGAGGATCCGGTCGGCCGGGAAGCCTCCTTCCCGCAGCCGCTGGACGGCGAGACGCGACGTCGCATACATCCCATCGCCGGTGTTGATCGCCTGCGGCACACCCCAGACGGACCACACCGTCGGGCGGTGGTGGCGGGTCGGGTCCTGGTCCTCGATGTCGTCGTGGATGAGCGTGAAGTTGTGCAGGAGCTCGAGCGCCGCCGCGGCCGGAAGCACGTTCTGGGCGGCGCCGGCCAGGGCCTCGTAGACGAGGACGCAGATGAGGGGACGCATCCGCTTGCCCCCACCCGGTCGCGTCGCGTCGAGCCCGAGGTGGTACAGCATCATGCCGTAGAAGGGTTGGAGTGCGGGGTCGGCCTGCGCCAGAACGTCGCGGATCTCCTGATCGATGGCCACGATCCGCTGGCCGAAGCGGCCGGTCGTTGTCACGCACGACCGATGGTAGCCCGTACCATTGACCGCTGATGAGGTCACGTACGTATCGTGCCGAGGCCATCGTGCTCAAGACCATCGACTTCGGCGAGACGGACCGCATCCTCACTCTGCTGACCCGCCATTTCGGAAAGGTGAGCGTCGTCGCAAAGGGGATCCGGAAGCCCACGAGCCGCCTCGCGGGCCATGCCGAGCCGCTCACACACGCGACCTACCAGCTTGCGCGCGGCCGGAACCTCGACGTGCTCACCGGCGCCGAGTCGCTCGCCCTCTATCGGGAGCTGCGCGAGGATCTTGGCGGCATCGCTGCGGGCTGGTACATCGTCGAGCTTGCAGACCGCTTCGCGATGGAGAAGGCCCCGTCGGCGCCGCTCTTCGATCTGGTCGAGAGCGCGCTTCGCCACCTGACCGCGGGTCACGTCCCGGCCCTCGTCTGCCGCTGGTTCGACCTGCACCTGCTCGATCGCACCGGATTCCGGCCGGAGCTCGGTCATTGCGTCCAGTGCGGCGAAGGTCCGGCGGAGGAGCCGAACGCCTGGATCGTCGAAGCCGGTGGACTGGTCTGCGCTCGCTGCGCTCCTGGGTCCACGGTCGGCGCGCTGGCGCTCTCGGTCCGCGCCCTGAAGTCGCTCCGGTTCCTGCTGGTGAGCGACTTCGAGAGCGCCTCGCTCCTGCGCGTTGACGAGGCCCTCGCGGCCGAGCTCGACCGGCACCTTCGCTCGTTCCTCCAGAACATCCTCGATCGCGAGATCCATACCTCGCGCCTGCTGGACGAGCTTGCCCGCCTGCCGCGTCCTGCCGCCGCCATCCTGTGACCGACGCGCCGGCGCCGGAGCTCTTCGACAAGCTCGTCTCGCTGTCAAAGCGGCGGGGCTTCGTCTTCCCGTCGAGCGAGATCTATGGCGGCGCCGGATCGACGTGGGACTTCGGGCCGCTCGGCGTGGAGCTGAAGAACAACGTCAAACGCGCCTGGTGGCGCGCGATGGTCCAGCTGCGCGACGACATCGTCGGCCTGGACGCGGCGATCCTGATGCACCCAAAGGTGTGGGAGGCATCCGGCCACGTGGAGAACTTCACCGACCCGCTGGTCGAGTGCGCCGGCTGCCGACACCGCTTCCGGCTCGACGAGCTGCCCAACGGCGTCGAGGGGCCGTGCCCGAATTGCGGCGAGAAGAAGCTCGGTCCGCCACGCAAGTTCAACCTCATGTTCAAGACGTTCGTCGGCCCCGCCGAGGACACCGCGTCCGTCGCCTGGCTGCGACCGGAGACGGCGCAGGGCATCTTCGTGAACTTCGACAACGTGCAGCAATCCATGCGGAGGAAGCTCCCGTTCGGTATCGCTCAGATCGGGAAGTCGTTCCGCAACGAGATCACGCCGGGCAACTTCATCTTCCGTTCGCGGGAGTTCGAACAGATGGAGATGCAGTACTTCGTGCGCCCGGAGGACGCGCCGCGCGTGTACGAGGAGTGGAAGGAGATACGCCGCCAATGGTTCCGCGACCTCGCGGGCCACGACGAGCTGTTCCGGTTCCGCGAGCACGGCGAGGATGAGCGAGCGCACTACGCCGCACAGGCCTTCGACATCGAGTTCCGCTACCCGTTCGGCTGGAAGGAGCTGGAGGGCATCCACAACCGCACGGACTTCGATCTCAAGCGGCACGCCGAGTACTCCGGCAAGAAGCTCGAGTACTTCGACGAAGCCGCGAACGAGAAGCTCGTGCCCTTCGTCATCGAGACCGCGGTCGGCGCCGACCGCGCCACGCTTGCGTTCCTCTGCGCCGCATATGATGAGGAGCCGGACAAGGAGGGCGTGCGGGTCGTTCTGCGCCTCCATCGTGATCTTGCGCCGTACAAGGTGGCCGTCCTGCCGCTCTCGAAGAAGCCTGAGCTCAGCGAGCTCTCGCGATCGGTCTGGGCACGGATCCGGCCGCATTTCCAGTCGACGTACGACGAGACCCAGGCGATCGGTCGCCGCTATCGCCGCCAGGACGAGATCGGCACGCCGCTGTGCGTCACGGTCGACTTCGAATCCTTGGTGGACCAGGCGGTCACGATCCGCGATCGGGACGACATGTCGCAGGTGCGGGTGAAGATC
>JANXXG010000070.1 GCA_025350745.1 Chloroflexota bacterium
GGCGAGTGCATCGCCCGGCGCGCCCCCAAGGTGCTGGACACGGTCGTCCGCGAGCTCCTCTGGCCGGCCATCACCGGTCGCGACCCCCACGACGTCGAGGGCCTCTGGGACGAGATGTTCACGCTGCTGCGGCCCTGGGGGCATTACCGCGGGTTCGTCCAGGAGGGCATAAGCGGGATCGATCAGGCGCTCTGGGACATCCTCGCCCAGGCCCAGGGCATCCCGCTCTACAAGGCCCTCGGCGGCGCCGGCCGCACGTCCGTGCCGGTGTACGGGTCGAAGATCTACACCGCGGATCCGGCGGCGATGGCGAAGCAGGCGAAGCAGAAGGTCGACGAGGGCCACGTCGCCCTCAAGATCCAGATCGGGCGCTCCGCGGAGCGCGGCGGATGGCGCGGCGACGTGGAGGTCACAAAAGCCATTCGCGAGGCGGTCGGCCCGAAGATCGACATCGGCGCAGACGTGAACAGCGCGTACGACGCCGCGACGGCGATCAAGGCCTGCCACGAGCTCGCGAAGTACGACCTGTGGTTCATCGAGGAGCCGGTGTACCCGGACGACATCGACGGGTACGAGCTCATCCGGCGTTCGCAGCCGATCCCGGTCGCGGCCGGCGAGTCCGAGTTCGGGATCTTCGGATTCCGCGAGCTGCTGAAGCGGCGCGCGATCGACATCGTGCAGCCGGACGTCGCGCGCATCGGCGGGTTCACCGCGGCGAAGCGGCTCGGCGCGCTCGTGCACGCGCACAACGTGAAGTACGCGCCGCACACCGGGTTCTCCTGCGGCCTCGCGCAGCTCGCGTCGATGCACCTGGCGGCCGCGATCCCCAACCTCGCGAGGTTGGAACACATGTGGATCACCAATCCGCTCGCAGAGATCTTCGAGGAGCCGCTGCCACAGCCGAAGAACGGGATGCTCGCGCTCCCGACGAAGCCCGGGCTGGGCCTCACGGTCGACCGGAAGAAGCTGGAGCAGCATCGGGTCGCGTGATGAAGCCCTGGCGGACCGTATCGCGCCGGGTGCTCCTCGATCGCACGCCGTGGTTCACCGTCGGCGCGGAGACCGTCGCGCTGCCCGACGGCCAGATCGTCGATGACTTCGGCTTCATCGACATGGTCGACTTCGCGGTCATCGTGCCGGTCACGGCCGCGGGCGACACGATCCTCATCCGCTCGTACAAGCACGGCATCCGGGCGGTGTCGCTCTCGCTGCCCGCGGGCGGGTTAGATGGGGGCGAGGAGCCGCTCGCCTGCGCCCAGCGCGAGCTGCGTGAAGAGACCGGTTTCGAGGCTGACCGGTGGGAGCCGCTCGGCCGCTTCATCGTCGACCCGAATCGCGGCTGCGGCGCGATGCATGCCTTCATCGCCCACGGCGCGCGAAAGGTGGCGGAGCCGAACAGCGGCGACCTTGAAGAGCAGGAGCTGCTGTTCGTGCCGATGCGCGAGGCGATCGCCAAGCTGCGGGCCGGCGAGATCCTGCATCTGGCGAGCGCGGCCGCGCTCAGCCTGGCAGTGGTCGCGCTCCGACCGGACTAGGGGCTGAGCCGAGTCTCCTGACCGCCGAGCCCGCCATTCGGCGAGACCTCGACGTCGACGACCCACCGGACGGAGTTCGCGCAGGGGCAGGCCCCACCAACGCGCGCCAGACGAGGCATCGAGGAAAGCGCCTTCTCGAGCGGCACCGTGCCACGTGCCACGCCGCGCTGAAGCTCGGCCCAGTGCTTCACGTCCACGGAGGCGACGTACGCCTCCGGCAGGTGATCGCGCACGTGCGCGATGTACGCGTCCACGTCGGTGAAGGTCCCGCCATCAAAGCCGATCATCTGGAACGCCGACTCGCCGCGCCGACGGAAGAAGCTTGCGTGCGGGAGCTTCAGGAGATCGTCGTCCCAGGAGAGGCCGTCGATCGCGCCGCGGTCCGCCTTCACGCGGGCGTAGAGCGCGTCGGCCTCGTCCCGTGAGAGCCGCGGGAAGCGGGCGCGAACGTAGCGCTGGTTGATGTCGTCGAGCATCTTGTCGCACTCGGCGATGTACTCGTCCTGCGCGACCCGATTCGTCTTGTCCTTCAGCCCGAGGCGGACGTTGGTCTTTCCCCCACGCTCGTCCCCGAACATCTCGAGACCACGACCGAACCATTTGTTCACGACCTTCTGGAGCACGGGCATCGTGATGAGCGCGTCCGACTTCACGGCCGCCTCAGCCCACCGGCGCATCGGGATGACGCCCGCGGCGAGGTGGAAGGCCTCCTCGCGAAGCATCGGGGGCATCGACGAGGCCATCGGCTGATACGCGTTCACCTTCTGCATCGTGAGCTGGTACTTCCCCACGCGATCGATGAACGCCGCGAACACGATGTTGTCCACGAAGCTGTCGTACTCCAGGTTGAAGGCCGCGAGTACGTGCGATCCGGTCTTCATGGACAGGATCTCCTCGACCATGTCCTGCGGCTTTGTGTCCGTCACCGGCGACCAGTCCGCGCTCGTGAGCAGGTGGATCATCTGGTAGCCGTGGCGGAGCTCCTCGGCCATGACGCGGAGGACCCAGGCCTGATCCTGGGGGTCGCTTGCGCGAGCCAGCGTCGCCTGGTGCTGCTGGATCGAGCCGAATTCGGTCGAGGCCTGCGCCCGGATGATCGCGAGCAGCTCCTCGGCGGCCTTCGGATCGAGCTCCCGCGGGGCGACCGCCTTGGGCTGCCCTTTCCGGTCGCCCACCTCGATGTGTTCCGGCATGTTCTGCTGGATCCGGGCACACAGGCAGAACGCTTCGTCCTTCGGGAAGTAGGTGTCCCACTGCTCCGGGAGCTTCGGGTAGTCGGGGAAGTTGTGTCGCTGCCAGTGCATCACCGCCTCGTGGTACTGACGCGGAAGCTGGCTCTGGTGATCGGCCACGCCATCCCCTCCGGTTCGCTACTAACTAGGTAGTCAGGACGTCCCGCCAGTCTATCAACGCCGGGCCAGCAGCCCCTCCAGGCCGAGCGTCTGGAACGCCGCCGACACCTCGTCCACGCCGGCGCGGCCGTTCGGCCGGAACCACTTGTAGACCCAGAAGCACATCCCGAGGATGGCGAACGCGGCGACCGCGGGGTCGGCCTTTCGAAAGAGACCGGCAGCGGACCCATCGCGTACGACCTGCTCCAGCGCGGCCGCGATCTTGCGCTCGATCCGGGTCACCGTCACCAGGTGCTTCGGAGCCAGATGGCCCTTCTCCTGGAAGTACACCGTGAAGAACTCCGGCCGCTCGGCCACGAGCCGCACGAACGAGTCGATCATCAGCCCGAGCTTGCGGTCGGCCGGCGCGCCCGAGCGCCCGATCGCGGAGATGCTCGTGTCGGCGAGCGCAAGGGTCTGGGTCGAGATCTGGAAGAGCAGCTCCTCCTTGTTCTCCACGTAGTAGTAGAAGGCGGCCTTCGTCAGATCGAGCTGGCTGGTGACATCCTCGACCGTCGTTCCGGCGAAGCCGCGCTCCCGCATGAGCAGCGCACCTGCATCGAGGATCGCCTGGCGTCGCGGTCCCGAGCGCGGCTCGTCGCCGGCGGCGCGCGGTCGGGCCCTGAGGGTGCGGCCGTCGGGGCGCTTGGGCTTGAGCTTCGGGGCCGGCCTCCGGCGGGACGCGGGCATCGCTAGAGCCGCTTCTCGAGCGCGGTCAGTGGCGCCGGGGTGAACTGCATCGCCTTCAGGAACCCGGCGATGTCCTCGTCCCGCGTGGCGACCATGGTTCGGGCGATGTGCGCGCCCTGGGCGCGGAAGTGCGCGAGCAGTGCGTCGATGAGCTTGCGACCGAGATCGCGGCCGCGGACGTCGGGGTCGACGCCGAAGAACTCGATCCAGCCGGTGGGCTCGTCGAGGCCGAATTCCCCGCCCCGGACCTCGCCCATCATGAAGCCGGCGACCTTGCCGCCGACGTCGGCGACCTGCGACGAGTCGGCATCGCGCCGGAGGTAGTAGCCCACGCGGCGCTCCCAGACGTCGGGCCGATACTGCCGCGTGATCCGCTCGTCGATACGCGTGATGCCCTCGAGATCGAGCTCGGTCATCGGTCGGATCACGACGTCATCGGCCATCGGGCGCACGATAGCCCTTCGGGCCGCCTCCGAATCCGGGATCAAGCGGGTGTCGTCTCTAACGATCCGCGGGACCGCGTCCGCTCTTCGGACATCCACCATCTTCATGAGCCTGTTACGGCGCGCCCCCTGGAACGCAATGCCCGCGGAGCACTGACGCTTGCCTGACCGCTGAGCGAGCGAACGGGGCCTGGCCGCCTCGTCCGGGTGGTCACCGAACCGCCGCTGACAAAGCGGACACCGCGACCATCGCACGTGGGAAGGGATGTCCATCCACAACGCCCGGCTACGGGCCCTCACCGCCGCCATGATCACCCTCGGGTGTCTCTTCGCCCTCGCGACGCCGGCGCGGGCTGATGAGGGCCCCGCCGCTCCGCCGCGCGCGATCCCCCAGGCGCGCTCGATCCCCCGCAGCTTCGGCTCGTACGACGCGCTCACCGCAATGGCCTCCGCCGTGGCCGCCGACCAGGCCACCCTCTATGCGCAGCTCGCGGCGGCACGCGCCGAGGGTGAGCTCGCGCGATCCATCCTTCTCGCCATCGTTAACCCGCGGCTGCGCGGCGGCCTCATCAGGATCGAAGCGAACGTGAACGATGAGCCCGCGCTCGGCGCGCTCCGCGCCGAGATCGTGTCTGCCGCTTCGACCGAGACGCGTCTCCTTGAGAGCGGCGCGAGCGCGACTGCACCGGCTGCCACGTGGCAGCGACCACTCGCGGGCGAGGTCAGCCAGCCCTTTGGTCCGACGTACCTGGGGCTCGAGCCGGCCCGCCTGTACAAGGGCACCTACTACTCGCACTTCCACGAGGGCCTCGACATCACCGCGCCAAGAGGCACGCCGATCATCGCGCCGGCCCGCGGCCGGGTGGTGTTCGCGGGTCGCATGATGGACGGGGCCCAGGTCGTCGTGCTCGCGCATGACAACGGGCTGGTCTCCCTCTATGCGCACCTCGACGCCGGACCGCTCGCGCCGACCGTGAAGGCCGGCGATCTCGTGGAGCCCGGCGACCGCATCGGCTCGGTCGGCCTCACCGGCCTGACCACGGGCTACCACCTGCACTGGGCCGTCTACAAGAACGGCGATCCCCTCGACCCGGTGAGCCTGCTCGCGCGATAGCAGGACCTGTCCCACCCGACTGGAATGGAGCGAGGCGGCCCCTCCCGGGCCGCCTCGCTCTGCGTTCCGGCTAGGCCGGGACCCGCGCCGTGCGCCGGCCGCGGGCGACGAGCAGCGTGACCGCGAGGCCCACGAGCGGGATCCACCCGAACACGAGGATCCAGATGGTGACGTCCGCCAGGCCCTTGAGGACGACGGCGAGAGTGGCCAGTGCGGCGGCCACGGTCCGGGCCGGATCCCAGGCCGGCGGGGATGGCGTGATGATCGGCGCGATAGCGGGCGTGATCGACATGGTGATGGTCGAGAAGTGGGTGCGGGTGGCGATCGAATTCACCTGACCCTGCAGCTGCTCGATCTGGGTCCGCACGCTCGAGAGCGCGGCGTCGATCTTCAGGATCTCGTCGATCGTCGCAGCCCGGGCCAGGAGCGCGTTGTACCGCTGCTCCTCGGTCTGCTTCGCCGAGAGGCGGGCTTTGAGATCCACGTACTGGTCGGTGACGTCCTTGCCGTCGACGGTCGACGAGGTGACCTCGCCGTCCAGGGCGCGGAGCTGGCGGAGGGCGTCGGTGAAACGGTCCGAGGGAACGCGGATCGTGAGGCTGGCCACCTGGTTGTCCTTCGAGCCGCTCTGGTTCAGACCGATGACGTCTCCGCCAAGACCGGCGACGACGGCCTGCGCCTTGTCGGCCACGGCCCACGGGTCGGAGGCCCGCATGGAGATGTTCGCGGTGAGGATCACGCTGCGGCTCACGTCGAAGGCCTGCGGCACCGGGACCCCGTTGGCGACGGAGTCGCCGGTCTTCGGTGCGGTTGCGTTGACGGCCGCGGGCTTCCCCACGGCGAAGTCCGCTGGTGCGACCCCCCGCTCCCCGCCACCTTGGGGAGGCGCCGACGTCGTCGAACCAACGCCTGAGCACGCTGCGAGGAACGGGATCACGAGCACCGCCGGGACGAGCCAACCGAAGCGCTTCATCGGGCCACCTGCCTTCTTGCCGGTCATTCCGGCCACCAAAGCAGACGCCGGCGAAGCCGGTTCGGTTCCCTAGGTCGTTTCCCAGCGCGGACCGAACAGCGAGCGGGCGGCCTCGCGCGTCATCGCGACGAGCGAGGCGAGATCGGTGCCCCGTTCCGCAGCGACCGCCCGATAGGTCACTGCGACGAGCGCCGGCTCATTCCGCTCCCCGCGGTGACCCTCCGGTGCCAGATACGGGGAGTCGGTCTCGAGCAGCAGGGACCCGGGCAGGCGGGCGGCCTCTCGCAGACGACGATTGGCCGGGTAGGTCACCGGGCCGGCGAAGGACGGCACGAGCCCAAGAGCCCGCCAGGCGGGCAGCTCAGCCGGCCCCTCGCTGT
>JANXXG010000074.1 GCA_025350745.1 Chloroflexota bacterium
AGACCATGACCGAGCAGCAGCCGTCCGACATGCAGGTCCTCGAGGCCGAGCGCGACCGGCTCGCCCAGATCGTCGACGTCCTCCCGATCGGCGTCGTGCTGATGGATACCGCGGGCCGGGTCACGCTCGAGAACCAGCTGACCCGCGATCTCTTCCAGCGGACCGACGCTCCGGCACCTGGCCTGATGGGCGAGCTGGCCGGGGCGCTCACCCGCGCGGACGGCTCTCCCTATGCGCTCGCGGATGCGCCGATCGCGCGGTCGCTGCGCGGCGAGGAGGTGCGCGGCGAGCTCGTCCGCTACGCCCGCCCCGATGGACGCCGGTTCGACCTCCTGACGAACAGCTCGCCCCTCCGCGATCGGGCCGGCGCGATCGTCGGCGCTGTCGCCGCGTACGAGGATGTCACGGTGATGTCCGAAGCCCAGCGCGAGCGGATGGCGTTCTTCGCGATGGCGAGCCATGAGCTGAAGACGCCGGTCACCGCGATCCGTGGACAGATCCAGCTCGCGCTCCGGTTCGCGCAGCGCGGGACCGCTGACCTCGTCGCGACGGCGCTGTCTCGCGCTGACGACCAGGTCCAGCGTCTGACGTCGCTCATCGATGACCTGCTCGACGCGGCGCGCCTCGATGTCGGACGGTTCGACATCGTGCTCGAGTCGACCGACCTCGCAGAGGTCGTCATGGCGTCGGCGGCCCGGCTGCGCCCGGTGGCCGGCGGGCGCCTCATCCGGGTCGACCTGCCGAACGAGCTCGTCGTCATCTCGGGCGACGCCCGCCGCCTCGGCCAGGTCCTCGACAACCTCATCGTGAACGCCATCCGTCATGGCGGCTCCGGCGACATCGTGGTCTCGCTCGAGAACGAAGCCGGACGCGCGGTGCTGCGGGTGCGCGACCACGGGCCGGGCATCGCCGCCGCGGACCGCGACCGGATCTTCGAGCGCTTCTATCGGACCGAGGCGGCCAGAAAGACGACGCCCGGGACCGGCCTCGGCCTCTACGTGAGTCGCGAGATCACGCGACTGCATGGCGGCGAGCTGAGCCTTGAGTCGACCGGCCCCCGGGGCACGGTCTTCTGCGTGTCGCTCCCCCCCACCACGCATGCCTGACGACGCTCAAGTGCGCAACCCGATCCGGAACTTCACCGGATGGCCCAGCGGACCGCTGCACGTCGCGATCGGCGTCTTCGACGGGGTCCATCTTGGTCACCAGATGCTCATCCGCACGCTGCTCGGCGGCGCGCGCGCTGCCGGCGCGACTGCGGTCGCCGCGACCTTCGATCCGTTGCCGGGTCAGGCGCTCGCCCAGGATCCCCCTGGGTCGACGCTCGCGGATGCCCCCGAGCGCGTCACGCTGTTGGAGCATGCCGGCGCGGAGGCAGTCGTCATCTTCACGTTCGACCGCGCGTTCTCGCAGCAGCCGGCCAACACCTTCGTGGCCCGGCTCTGCACGGCAGGCGACGTCAAGCGCGTCGTCGTCGGCGTCGATTTCCAGTTCGGCCATGGGCGCGAGGGTTCCGTGGAGGCACTGCAGGTCCTCGGTGCGCGTCACGGCTTTGCAGTGACGATCGTCGAGCCGATCTCGCTCGGCGGCGCGGTCGTCAGCTCCACCCGGATCCGGGCCGCTCTGCGGGAGGGCGACCTCATGACCGCACAGGCGCTGCTCGGCCGTCCGTACTCCGTGACCGGCACGATCGTCCGCGGGGAGCAGCGCGGTCGTGCGCTCGGCTTCCCGACGATCAACGTGGCACCGCCCGACGACAAGCTCCTCCCGCGCGACGGCATCTACGCGACGTGGGCGATCCTTGGGGCGCAACGGTTCCGCGCCGCGTCGAGCCTTGGTGTCCGCCCCACGTTCGGCGGCGGTCCGCGCCGGCTCGAGTCGTACATCCTCGACTTCACCGGCGACGTCTACGGTCAGCAGGCGGAGATCGTCTTCGTCGAGCGCCTCCGGGATGAGCTCAAGTTCGACAGCGCCGACGACCTCGCGCGCCAGATCGCGATGGACGTGGACCAGAGCCGCCTCGCCCTGCGCTAGATGCGCTACAGCGCCGGCGCGTCGCGCTCCTCGGGCCAGGCGGCGTACGTCCGCCGGTAGTACATGAGCGGCGCACCCGACAGGACGGCGCCGTCCTCGACTGACGCGAGCAGCAGCGTGTGATCGCCGGCGTCGATCTCGCGGCTGAGCACGCACTCCGCGTACGCGACGCTGTCGTCGGCCAGGATCGGGGCACCCTTCGCGGACGCCGCCGGTCGCCACGCGACCCCGGTGAATTTGTCCTCATCCTTTGAGGCGAACCGGGTCGCCAGATCACCGCGATCGGCGGCCAGGAAGTTCACCACGAACGCGCGCGTCGACAGCAGCGCCCGCAGCGTCCGGGAGGTCTTGGCCAGGCTCACCAGCAGGAGTGGCGGACCCGTTGAGACGGAGATGAACGACTGGGTGGTGAGGCCCTTCGGGACACCCGTTCCATCGAGCGTGGTCACGATCACGATGCCGGTCGGGAACGCGCCCATCACCGATCGGAACGCGGCCGCATCCAGGGGCATCGGCGAAAGTATGACCGGCTCGGTGACCGAGCGACCGGGAGCGCCTAGCGCGCGAGCGTGGTCTGCAGCAGGACGCCGTCGGCCCAGTAGAGGCCGCTCGGGCCGGACGGCAGGAGGTCGAAGGTCGTCCCGAGGCCATACAGCTCGCGACCCGCGGCGACCACGAGCGCGCCGTCGACCACGTCACCCGCCGACAGCGAGCCGAGCGGGCGCCCGTCCGCGAGCGGGTGCGCCGGCGAGGCCCGCAGCTCGCGGCCGTCATCGAGGACCAGGTGCACGACCTCGTGGTCCGAGGGTGCGCTCATGTTCCCAGTGCGTTCGACCGTCGCCACGACGCGCGCGCCGTGCTCGTCCAGGGTCCAGATGCGCATCCCTTCACGAACGTCCTCCACCGCGACCGATCCGTCGGGCGTCGCGATGCGCGTTCCGCGCGCGAGGCAGATCGGGCAGGGCGGCTGTCCGGTGGGGGTCTGTGACCGGACGGCGATCGTGCCACTCGCGTCGATCGTCCCATCGACCGCCGTTCCGGAGCTTCCGCCCGTCGTGAACCGGGCGCTGAAGGCGTAGACGGTGCCGCTCGGGTCCAGCCGCAGGGCGGCCAGCATCTTCCAGTCCGCGTAGATCGCGAGCTTCTGCGGGTGCGTGTACGTGGACGCCGGGGCGATGCCGAGGTGGGCGATGATCGCGCTGAACGTGTCAGCGTCCTTCTGCACCTCGGGGAAGCGCTGCTCGGCGGTCGTGTCCGGATCGCTGCGGGCGATCGGGTACTGATCGGGATCGCAGAACCACACGCGGCCAAAGCGGTCGACGATGCGGTACTTGAGCTGCGCAAGCGTCGGGCCGCCGATCACCGGCGGGGTGAGCGTCGGCGACGGAGTGGGCACCGGAGTGATCACTGGCGTCGGGAGGGGCGCGTCGCTTGGCCGGGGCGTGACCGGCAGGATGGTCCCGGTGACCGCGGTCGCGGACACGATCGGGAGCGGGCTCGGCGTTGGGGACGCCGGAGCGCCGGCGAGCCGGTCCCCGCAGGCAGCGGCCATCAGGCCGAACACGACAGCGACGGCGAGCCTGTGCACAACAGGAGAACGCTGCCGGTCCGGGAAAGTTCCGACCAGCCGCCTCCTATCCTCTGTCCGGGGCCTTAGCTCAGCGGTCAGAGCGGCTGCTTTACACGCAGTTGGTCGGAGGTTCGAGTCCCCCAGGCCCCACCGATGGAAGGAGTGACTGTGGATCCGCTGCCCGATTGGCTCACCGCGACCCTCGCGTCGGACGCCACCCAGGGCCAGGGAGTCGTCCAGCCTGGCCTCCGTCCGCTTGAACGGGACTGGCGGATCGCCGGCCCGGCGTACGTGATCCAGGCCAGTCACGACGACAACCTTCCGGTCGTGACCGCCCTCGCGACCGCGCCGACAGGGTGCGTGCTCGTCGTCAGCGGCCACGCCACATCCCGCACGGCGACGATCGGCGACATCATGGCGAGCGAGTTCGCCGCCCGGGGGGCCCTCGGCCTCGTCACCGACGGGCTCGTTCGGGACGCCAGCGAGATCCGAAAGCTCGGCTTCAAGGTGTGGTGCCGCGGCACGACCCCGACGGCGCCCCTCAAGCTGTCGCCGGGCCGCGTCGGTGGGGCCGTCGATATCGGTGGCGCGTTCGTCCGGGATGGGGATCTCGTCATCGCCGACGATGATGGCATCGTGATCTGGCCGATCGAGCGCGTCCCCGAGCTGCTCGCACGTGCGACGGCGCGACGCGCACAGGACGAGGAGCGCCTCGTGCAGATCCGCCGGCGCTAGCTGACGACCATCCACGGCATCGCCGGCAGCGGGAACAGCCGCACGTGGCGACCGGCGAGGATCAGGGCGTCGGCGATGCCCTCGAGCCGACCGAGCTGCGTGGCGAAGTAATCGAGACGCTCTGCGCCCCGGGCGTCGAGGTCAGCCTGCTCGCTCCCCCGCCGGGCGATGAGCTGCCACAGCTCGAAATAGTCGCGCGACAGATCGTCGGCATGCACGGTCAGCTGCGCTTCGTACCGGCAACGCGCAAGGCGAACGCTGGCCGTCTCGAAGGTGGTCAGGCGGCCAAGTGCAGCAAGGAAGTCCGCCCGTAGCCGGATCGCCTCATCGCTGCCGGTCGCGG
>JANXXG010000109.1 GCA_025350745.1 Chloroflexota bacterium
CTCCGCTAGTGCCTTGCGGCCGCCGGTAGCCGCACCTGGCCGCGGATCCTTGACCGAGAAGGGGCGGCCGATCGCGACCATTGACCGTGCCGTCCGCTCGGCCGGGATGCCGAGCACGCGTTTCGCCTCGGCCTGCTGGCTCTCGTCGCCGAACCACGCGGTCCCGCCGCCGTACCCAAGCAGGTGCGCGCCGATGAGGAGCCGCTCCGACACTCTGCCCTCGTCATAGGCCTGGCTGGAGCCGGCGGCGTCGAGGACGATCGCGATCGCGAGCGGTGCGCCCGCGAGCCAGTTGATGTTCGAACGAAGCGCGCTGATCCGCCTGAGCACCCCGGGATCGCTGGCCACGATGAAGTGCCACGGCTGGGTGTTCATCGAGCTGCCCGTCCATCGCGCGACTTCGAGCAGCTGCCGCACGACGTCATCTGGGACCGGATCGGGCGCGTACTGACGGATCTGACGAACGGTGCGGAGCTTCTCGATCACGGAACGAGCATACGGTCCGGCGCCGTGGCACCATCCCGCATGTGACGGTCGACCAGGGTGAGCTTGAGCGGCTGGCCTCAGCCCTTCGGCTCGCGAGCTCCGCGCTCGAAGAGGCGCTCGAGGCGGCCGAGAACCTCGGCAACTTCGATCACCGCTTCGACGTACCGCGCGCGCTCGGCGGCGCGCAACGGCTCATCGGGAACGCGGAAGAGGCGGTCGCCGCGGCTCGGGAGACCCGCTAAGCCGCTAGCTCGGCGTCGCCTCGACGGTCAGCGCGACGTTCGTGTTCAACGCCTTCGAGATCGGACAGTTGTCCTTCGCATCTTCGGCCACTGCCGTCAGCTTTGCGGCGTCACCATCGGGCGCCTGTGCGCGCACCGTCAGCGCGCTCGACAGCACGCCGTTCCCGCCGGCGGGGCTCGGTCCGAACGTCACCTTCGCGGTCACCGTGATGTTCGGGTCCGCGACCCCGGCCTTCGCGAGACGCGCGGAGAACGCCATCGCGAAGCAGCTCGCGTGGGCGGCCGCGAGGAGCTCCTCGGGGCTCGTGGCACCTTCGGCGCCGGTGCCCTCGGTCCGCTCCTTCCAGCTGATGCCGGCCTGCTTCAACAGGCCGCTCTTCGTGCTGATCGTGCCCTTGCCCGCGCTCAGATCGCCGCGCCAGGTGGCAGTGGATTCATGCGTCGTCGGCATCGGTGGACCTCCCCACTGTGATCGCCCGAGGCTATCGACTCCAGCGAACATCCGCTGGGAGGTCGTCCTCCAGCATCGGCTCGAGCACTTGGACGTAGCGGGCCAAGCGCTTGGTCACCTCGGCGCCGTAGGCGTCGTCGAACCGCGCGAGCGCGATCGATTCCCACACCCGCGTCCAGCCCTTGTCCCACGCCTCGATGCGCGCGGTCGGCAGCCTTCGCGCGATCGCCTTCGAGCGGGCCTTGAATGCGCCGAGGAGCTGGAGGTTCGTCATCGCGTCGCTCTCGAAATGCAGGCCGAGCTCGATGACCTTGCGCTGCGTGAAGACGCCGCATTCGTAGTGCAGGTCCTTGTTCCCGAACCACAGCTTCACCTGGTAGCTCAGCGCCTGGTGATGCGGCGGCATCGCGTCGCCGAGCTCCGCGGCGATGGCGCGCGGGAGTGCCTTGCAGAACGTCTGGTAGCTCGCCATTAGGGCGTCGAGGCTCGCAGATACAGGTCCAGCGCTCCCGTGAGCGCCGGCGCGCAGAGGCCGGCGAGGATCGTGAGCGTCACGACGCGCCGGCGGGTCGGCTCGATCACGACGACCCAGATCCTGTCCGCGAGCCATGCACCGACGGCGAACGCCGGCCCCGCGGCGAAAACGCTGAACAGCGGTAGTCCGATCGTGCCTCTCGAGAGGACCAAGCTGAAGATCGCGGTCACGAGGCCGAATGCGACTCCGGCCGCGCCGAGCCAGCGCCAGCCCGTCATCCGCGGCCCGGCCCACGCCACGATCACGCCGGGTACCACGTACGGCACCCACGGAGCGGTGTACGAGATGAGCGCGCTGAGCGCGAGGAGCAAGAGCGGTCGCGGATCGAAGCGCTGCAGGAGACGGATGCCGAGACCTGCCCCGAGCGCGGCGAGTGGGACGAACAGGACGTTGAGCCGCGTGATGTTCGAGGCCTCGTAGATCCGGATCGTGTGCTGGAACGGGGCCGACGCGGCGAGCACCGGGATCTGCCGGATGATCTCAAGCGTCGCGGTGCTGATGTTGTTGAGGAACGGACCGGGGACGCGCTCGATCGTCGACGCGAGGAGCAGGAAGCCGAAGACGAGCGCGCTCGGCCAACCGATCGGCG
>JANXXG010000128.1 GCA_025350745.1 Chloroflexota bacterium
GCGTCGACGACGAGCCGCAGCCCCTCGATCGCGCCACACGTGACCGTGACGTCCGCCGTGGCGCAGGCCGACGACCGCGTTGCGATGACCGCGCGGAGCGAGCCGGTCCCATCGGGCGCGCCGTAGCCGAGCGACACGGCGTCGAACGCGGTGCGTTCAGACGGGGTTGCGAGCGCCAACAGCTCGTTGAGCGTGCGCGCGGGGGCGCCCGAGCTCGAAAGATCGATCTGCGAGCCGCCGGCGTGTGACGCGAACCAGCGCTCGAGCGCGAAGGGCGGCGCGGACAGCGAGCTCATGCGACGGTGATGTTCGTGTGGTGATAGCCGGTGGCACCGTCGGGGAACGAATCCCGCTCGGCAGTATCCTGCACCGCTCCCTCGCCGTCCGTCGCGCGGACGACGACGTCGTGTTTCCCCGCCGTCGGGTCCGGCCAAGTGTAGGTGAACGGCATCCAGTCGTCCTTCGGCAGGATCTTTCGAAGCGTCGTGTCCGACCAGGTCTTTCCCCCGTCGAAGCTGATCTCGACCTTGCTGATGCCGCGGGCTCCGGCGAACGCGACGCCGCGGATGAGCTGGAACGGCTTCCCCGCGAGCACCACGGCCTGGTCCTGCGGCGTGTCGAGCCGCGAGAACGTGCGGACGAAGGCGTCTTTGTTCCAGCCCCGCTGCGGCCAGTACCCGTTGTAGGGCTGCGCGACCGGTTCGATCTTGGTGAGCCATTTCGGATTCTTCACGCCATAGCGGCCGGACATGAGGACCCGTGCCGGGAACCCATGCACCTTGGGAAGCGGCTCGTCGTTGATGAGATACGCCACGACCGTCGAGGGGTCCATCGCGACCTCGAGCTGGATGCTCTCGGTATAGCCGTCCGCCGAGGTGAACCGGATCTCCCGGGTTCCCGCGGGCACACCGCCACGCTCGAGGAGGTCGCGCAACGGAACACCGGTGAACACGGCCGTCGAGATGAGACTGCCACCGACGATGTTGCTGATGCATTCAAGGGTCCGCGGACCACTGACGGCCGGGAGCGCGCGAAGCTCGGCGTAGCCGAGGGCGTACGGCCGCTGACCCTGGACCTGAAGCCGCCACCGGCCTTGATCCACCGTCGGGTCGTCGAGCCCGTTCTTGGAGATGACGTAGAAGTCTTTTGTGGTCGTGATCCCGGTGAGCCCGGCGAACGGATCGGCCGTCGGTGCGGCGGTGGCACCTGGCGGGATCGCTGTTGCGGGGGCCAGCGATGGCGGCGGCGTGACCACGACCGTCGGGCGCAGGCCGCCGAGGCTCGCGGCCTTGACGATCCGTCCGCCCAGGTAATCCGCGAGGTACACCGCACCGAGCGCCCCGGCGCCGTAGAGCAGCACGCGGCGGCTCGGGCCACCAGCGACGAAGAGCGGTTGGCCAGCGGCCCGCGAGCGGCCGAGCTCGAGCACGACGGCGAACAGGAGCCAGTAGCCGAGCGTCGCGAGGGCTATCGGGACGGTCGCGTCCTCGCTACCTCCGATCACGACGACAGGAAGAGTGAGCACCGCGAGCGCGACGACGACGACCGCCACGCGGCCGGCACGTGGGAGCGCTCCGAGGAACCGTGCCGCCAACGCACCGGAGAGCGCGCCGAGGACGATGAGACCGATCGCCATACCAAGGATGAGCGAGGGTCGGCCGAATTCCTGGAGCCGGTCGATGAGATAGCCGAAGACGCCACCTGGCAGGATGAGCGTCAGAGCATCAGCGGCGACATCCGGCAGGGCCTGGACTCCGAGGGCGAACCGCAGGGCGAACATCAGGGCGACGACCGCGGTCATTGCCGCCGCACCCAGCAGGGTCCCGGGTTTCAGGTCAGTGTTCGGCACCGCCTGCCATGGTCCCGGGACTTGATGACAACGGCGTGACACGGTGCGAGCGGATGCCCGCGACCACCGCGAGCACGAGGATGGTCGCCCAGACGATCAGGAGGAGACCGGTGGCGCCATCCGTGCCGAAGAGGGGATAGATCCCACTCAGGTGCCCGCCGAGCGCTTTGTCGAACGTTCGGTCGACGAACGGCGGGATGCCGAAGCTGTCGTAGCGGATTCCGGGAACGGCGACGTAGGCCGCGGACATCGCGGCGGTCAGCGGCGCCAACACCAACCCCGCCCGCCGCCACGGCCGTGCGGCGACGCCGAACGACAGGAACACGACGAGGAGCGGGACGAGCGGCGCGAGGTACCGCGCCTGCGGCGATAACCCGCCGGTCCAGTCGACCGCGCTCGCAAGCAAGAGATATGGGACCACCAGCAGCGGCAGGGCGACGCGCCGGCGGATCGCGACGCCGGCGCCGATGAACGCGAGCAATGCGATCGGCGCTGCCGGCAGCAGGCCGAACGCGCGATCGACGAACAGGCCGAGGAAACCGAATGGCGTCGTTGTCGCATATGCCGCGACGCTCGTGTCGGGCCGCGCGGTGAAGAACAGCAGGAAGCCGGCATGTGGCAGCGGTACGCCGTACACCACGAGGTCGAGCAGCGAGATTCCGATCACGACGGCGAGCAGCGGTGCCGCGAGCGCCGCCCGGTCACGCCACCTCCTGTCCCACCCCAGGGCAACGAGCAGGGCGATCGCGAGCGGCCAGCCGCGCAGATGCAGGAACGGCAGGGCCGCGATGCCGACGGCCCCTGCCCAGAGCGGCGCGGCACCGACGAGCGCGGCGACCCCGGCTGCCATGGCCAGGGCCATGACGCTGTCGGGGAAGAGCTGACCGGAGTAGGTAAGCGCAGGAACGGACAGCCCGCCGAGGAGAGCGCCCGCGATCGCCGCACGCGGTGACACGAGCCGGCTGCCAGCGCGGTGGGCGAGTCCCACGGCGGCGGCCATCGCCAGGCCGACGCACACGACCGCGAGCGCGCGTCCACCGATCGCGAAGGGCAGCGCGAGCAGCACCGAGAGTCCCAGATCGTGCAGTGGGAAGTGCCCGGGCGCGCGCAGCGACGGCGCGCTCTGCCGCGGCAGGTCGACGAGATGATCGCCGGGGTCGTACCCGGACGTCGGGATGCTCGACCAGGGCCCATCGAGCGCGAAGCCATGGCCGCGGACGAGCGAGTCTGCCGCGAGGAGGTAGTACGGCTCGTCGCCGGTCGAACCGACCCGGCGGGTCGTCCACATCCCGGCGGCCACGTACAGCAGCGCCAGCAGCACGAACAGCGCGAAGGATGTGTGTCGCTTCACCATCGACGGTACAAGAAGAGCGCGCCGACGAAGTCGATGCCCGCGAGCAGGCTTCCCCGCGGTGATCCCGAGACCTTGCTCACACCACCAACGCGCGGCCCGTATTGGACCGGCAGCGCGGCGATGCGCAATTGGCGCCGCGCCGCCTTCGCGAGCATCTCCACCAGCCACGCGTAGCGTGTGGGCCGCATCTCGAGCCGGACCAGCGCCTCCGCCCGGACGGCCCGCAGTGGCGCGATGTCGCGGAGACAGAGACCGTAGAGCGCCCGCAGGAGCGCGAGCGTGATCCCGTTGCCGAGGCGCTGATGGGCCGGCATCGCGACCAAAGGTGCGCGCGTGCCGACGGCGAGGTCGACACCCTCGCGCACCAGCCGCGCGAGCGATCCGAGGTCGCGCGGATCGAAGCTCCCGTCACCGTCGATGAACGCGACGATCGGCGGACCGTCGGACGCCGCCGCGCCGGCATGGCAGGCCCAGCCGTAGCCACGGCCACCGGACCGAATGACCTCGGCCCCGGCCATTCGGGCCTCGGCTGCGGTCGTGTCGGTGCTCGCATCGTCGACCACAATGACCCGTGCCGCACCGAGCGCACGCACGGACCGGACGACGTCGCCGATCGCCGCGGCCTCGTTGCGCGCCGGGATCACCACCGCTGTGTCCGCGAGTGGGTCCATCACGCCACGTCGAGATCGCGGAGCGCCGCTGCCGTGGCGCGCGCGCGGCGGAGGCCGGCGGCATCCGCCCGGAGAAGCTCGAGCGACGCGGCGTCATCCACGTCATACGCCGGGGGCAGCACGACCAGCTCGACCCCGGCCGCGCGTGCGCGGTCGCGGGTCAGCCCGAACACGGCGGCGGTGCTCCACGGCATGCGACGGAACAGCGATGCGGGTAGCGCGGCGGAGCAGCCGATCAGGTAAAAGCCACCGTCGTGGGATGGCCCGAGCACGCAGTCCGCGCCGGCCTCGAGGGCCGCGAATGCGTCGCGGACGATCCGCGGATCGAGTGCGGGCGAGTCCGTACCGATGAGTACGACGTGGCGCGCCCGCGCGCGTCCCGCCTCAAGGGCGACGGTCAGCCGGGTCCCGAAGGACGCGGACGGCTGCGGAATGAGGTGAGCGCCGGCGAACACGCCGGCGACCCGATCAGCCGCCGAGGGCGGCGCGAAGGCGACGACGATGGTGTCGGCCATCGAACGCAGGGCGAGCGCAGCGGTGTCTCGGAGGAACGCATGTGCGAGCGCCGTTGACGCCCGTGCCCCGATGGCCACGCCGAGCCGTCGCTTGGCCCGACCGGCCCGCGGCCACTTGGCGAGCACGACCAGCCCACGCCCCACGCGCGCCATCAGGCGGCGCCGCGGAGCGGAGCGGCAGCGAGCTCCCGGATCCCGTCCGCGAAGGGCACCCGTGGGCCGAGCGCGAGGTCTCGATCGGCGCGCTCGGATGACGCGAAGACGTGACGGACATCGCCCGCGCGATACTCCCCCGTCACGATCGGAGCGCGACCACCGAGCGCCGCACTGAGCGCGGCGGCGAGCTCGACGATCGTGCGCGGGGAGCCGCTGCCGATGTTGAAGGCGCCGACGGCGGGCAGCTCGCGCTCGATCGCGCGCACGTTGGCGGCGGCGACGTCCCGTACGTGGACGAAGTCCCGCCGCTGGGCGCCATCCTCGAACACCTGGGGGGCTCGGCCCGCGGCGATCTGGCTGCGGAAGATGCTCGCCACGCCGGCGTACAACGTGTCGCGCGGCGTCCTCGGTCCATAGACGTTGTGGTACCGAAGCGCGGTGACCGCGGCTCCGCCCTCCCGCATCGCCACGAACGCAAGGTGCTCCTGATGGACCTTCGTCGCCGCATACACGCTCCGCGGGTCCAGGGCTGCGTCCTCGCTGATCGCGTCTGGCTCGAGCGCGCCGCCGCAGCGCGGACACGTCGGATCGAAACGTCCTGCGGCCAGATCCGTATCTCGCCGCGGCTGCGGCCGCTGCGGACCATCCGCGGCGCAGCGGTACGCGCCCTCGCCGTACACCACCATGCTGCTCGCGAGCACAAGCCGAGGCACCCTGTGTCGCAGTGCCGCCCGGAGGACTTCGGCGGTCCCGACGTCGTTGGTGCGAGCGAACAACGGCCCGTCGAGCGTGCCGGCGCCGAGGCCGACGACCGCCGCATGATGCGCGATGACATCGACGCCGGCGAACTCGCGGTCGAGCAGTTCGGCGTCGAGTACATCGCCGTCGATGTACGCGGCGCGACCATTGAGGTAGTCGGGGCGGCTCGCATGCACGGCCGGCGCGAAGCTGTCGATCACCGTCACGTCATGTCCACGGGCGACGAGCGCGTCGACGACATGCGATCCGATGAATCCCGCGCCGCCCGTGACGACGACCCGCAGCGATGGCCCGCTCACGCGGGCAGGCTGAACCAGAAGCGCGTGCGCCCCCCGGCGGACTCGGCGCCGACCTGGCCGCCGCCCTGCTCGACGAGCCGCTTCACGATCGCGAGTCCGATGCCGGCGCCGCCGTGCGCCTGGTCGCGCGACTTCTCGACTCGATAGAAGCGCTCGAACACGTGGGGCAGCGCCGCCGTCGGGATGGCCGCACCGGAATTGGTGACGCTCACCACGATGTCCGCCGGGCGGCGCGCCGCCGCAACGATCGCAGTGCCGCCTTCGGGGGTGTAGCGCACGGCGTTCTGAAGGAGATTCGCTAGGACCTGCGCCAGATGGTCGGGTTGGGCACGGGCGCGAAGGCCGGGGGGGATGTCGATCGTGAGTGCGATCGACCGCCGCTCGAACGCCGGGCGGACCATCTCGACCGCGCTCTTGATGGCCACGGCAAGATCGAAATCGATGAGCTCCGGCGGACTTGCGGCGAGCTCGCTATCGACGAGGCTGTCGAGCGAGCGCGCCAACCGCACGAGCCGATCGACCTCCTCGTGGAGCGACACGAAGGTCGCGCGGTCCGGTGCGATAACCTCATCGCGCAGCGCTTCGAGGTAGCCCTGGAGGTTCGTAAGGGGCGTCCGAAGCTCGTGCGCGGCATTCGCGATGAACTCCTGGCGCATCCGCTTCTGCTCGCCGATCTCGCCTGCCATCTGATTAAAGGAGTCGGCGAGCGACGCTATCTCCTCTGGACCCGAGCGATCGACCCGCACGGCGTAGTCGCCGACCGCGACCTGCCGAGCGGCAGCGCCGATCTCACGCAGCGGGCGCGAGATGCGGCGCGCGAGGGCCGCCGACAGCGCGACGCTCGCGCCGGCGGCGACGGCAAGGCTGCCCAAGAAGAAGCGCGTGACCGTTTCGTCGAACATCTCGTGAGCCGCGATGACCGTGGATCCGTGCTCGACCATGAGGCGCTCGAAGGCCACGGCCGAGAACGCGAAGACACCGAGCGTGAGGATGGCCGCGACGGCGAAGGCAACGACGAGGGACGCCACGGCGATGCGGCCGGCGATCCCGTTCATTGATCGTCGGCTGCGCGGTAGCCCGCGCCGCGGACGGTCGCGATGTAGCGCGGACGATCCGCGTCGTCGCCGAGCTTCTCGCGAAGCCGGCGGATGTACACATCGACCGTCCGCTCCATCACATCGCCCTCGCCCTCGCCATACAACGAGTCAAGGAGCGATTCGCGTGTGAGGATCCGTCCCTCCGCTTCGACAATGGTCAGGAGCAATCTGAGCTCGCCGCGGGTGAGATCGAGCTTCTGGTCGCCCCTGCGGACGTCGTTGCGCGAGGCATCGATGATGAGATCCCGGAACGACACAGGCCCGTCAGCGGCTCGTTCCCGCCATCGCTCGACCCGGCGGAGGATCGCCTTGACCCGGCTCACCAGCTCGGCCGGAGAGAACGGCTTCGCCACATAGTCGTCGGCACCCTCGTCAATGCCGAGCACGCGATCGGCG